>CALVEW010000084.1 GCA_944326645.1 Candidatus Gastranaerophilales bacterium | reverse complement strand
TCTTTGAGTCTGTTTTTGCAGCTACAATGAAGGTTACAGATTGGATTATGTTTTTTGCCGCTCCAGGTGTTTTCGCTTTAACAGCGGTTTCTGTGTCTACATTCGGAATTGATATATTCTCAAGTATTTCAAAATATTTATTGGTTCTTGCGGTTGGTTTTGGTTTGCAACTGTTTGTTGTTTATCCGTTATTCTTAAAGGTTTTTTCAAAAGTTCCAATATTAATGTTATATGCTGCGATTGCTGAAGCTATGATGGTAGCATTTCGAACAGCAAGTTCTTCTGCTACATTACCATTAACAATTGCTTGTTGTGAAAAAAGAGGTCTATCTCATAAAGTATCAAGCTTTGTATTACCATTAGGTGCAACATTAAGTATGGATGGGACAGCGTTATTACAAACCGTAGCTGTTATATTCTTAACACAGGCTTATGGTGTGGCTCTAACTCCATTCTTAATTATTCAAATAGCATTATTAGCAATAGTAGCATCAAGTACTTGTGCAGGTATTCCTGGTGCAGGTTTAATTACTATTGCGCTAATATTAAATGGTATGGGCTTATCTCCTGAACAATTAGTTGCAGGATTTGCGTTCTTGTTCACAATCGAAAGATTAACAGATATGATGAGAACCTTAATAAATGTTACTTCTGATGCTGTTGTTGCAGCAGCTATTGCAGATAATGAAAATGAAATCAATTATGATTTACTTACTAATCCATCTGCATACAATGAAATTATATAATTGTTAAATTGTTTCAATAAAAAAGCTCTTAAGGAAATTTTCTTAAGAGCTTTTTATTATTCAATAATTCTTTTCTTTAATTTTAAAATTGCACTATGCCTTGATGTTGTACAATTTTCTTTTCTGTATGAGAAAAACAAATTATTATTACAGCTTGTGCAATAAGGAGCGACATCAATATTTTCTCTAGGAACTCCAATATCAAGAAATTGTTGCTTATTTATACCTTTTAAATCTACATAAATTTTGTCATATACAGTAGTAAAATATGGAGTTATATCATTAATTGTATTTTTTAACTTATCAAATACCTCTACTCCAACAGAATAGCAACAAATCGCAATTGTTGGTCCTATTACAACATATAAATCTTTTGGTTGTGACAGATATTTTTCTTGCATCAACTCAAAAGTTTTAGGCCCTATTTGGGCTGCTGTTCCCCTCCAACCTGCATGTGCAATTGCTCCGACGTTATGTTTTTTGTCATATAAAATTACTGGGGTACAGTCTGCAAAATTAAGGTATACAGCTTGTTCATAATTATCTAAAATTAAAGCATCTGTATTAGGATATGCTTCAAGAGCTTTATTTGCAATTCTTACATTATCAGAATGTGTTTGATTTGGTGAGATAAATTTTATTTTATCAATATCAAGATAATTGCAAATGTCTGTTAAATTTTCCTTAACAAGATCTTGCAGGTCTTCTTCTTGAGAGCGAATAACTGTTTCTCTTGTAGTGAAAAAATGTTCTACTTCAGGAATAAAATCAGAATATATTACACCTTTTTTATTTATAAATTTAACGTGAAACATATTTTTATCGTAGAATAAAAAATAAAAAATGTACAATACTTTTTCCTGATTTTACATTGTATTGTCTTTGAGTTACAATTTTTATATTGATGTATAAGGAAAGAAGGGGTTTATATGAAGGTTTCATTAAATTGGTTAAATGAATTAGTTGATTTATCAGATATTGAAGTTGAAAGAATTGCTCATGAATTAACAATGAGTGGTTTAGAAGTTGAAAGTGTAGAAGAATTAAAACCCCAATTTTCTAATATTGTAACCGCCAGAATAGAAAAAATTGATAATCACCCAAATGCGGATAAATTACATTTAGTTACTATAAATAACGGAACAGGATTAAAAACTGTAGTTTGTGGCGCTCAAAATATTGAAGAAGGACAAATAATACCTTATGCATCAGTTGGTAGTAATGTTTTAGATAGAAAAACCGGCGAGCAATTTACTTTAACGCCTGCAACAATAAGAGGCGTGGAATCACAAGGAATGCTTTGTTCTGATGATGAGTTAGGTGTTTCTGATAGAAATTATCAAGAAGAAGACGGGATATTAATTTTAAACAGATTATTCCCAAATGTTGAAATCGGACAAAATGTAGAAGATGTATTAGGTTTTGAAAAAGATATGATTTTAGATGTTGCACCTACAGCTAACAGAGGTGATCAATTATCTGTAGTTGGTGTAGCAAGAGAATTATCTGCTATTTTTGATAGATCATTAAAATTTTCTTACCTTATACCAACTAGAGATTGCTCAACAGATGCATTTAAAGTTGAAATAAAGGATGAAGATGTTTGTAAATATTATTCAATAGGACTATTAAATAATGTAGTAATAAAACCATCACCTGATTGGATGCAAAAACGCTTAATAGCTTCAGGAATGCGTCCTATAAATAATGTTGTTGATATTACTAATTATGTATTATTAGAATATGGAACACCATTACATGCTTTTGATAGAGATAAATTAAACGGATATTTATGTGTTCGAAGAGCAGAAAATGGTGAAAAATTAATCACATTAGATGAAGTAGAAAGAGAATTAACAACAGATACAGTATTAATCGCGACAGAACAAGAAGCTGTATGCGCAGGAGGTGTATTTGGTGGTGCAAATTCTGAAATCGACGATAATACAAAAAATATCGCACTTGAAGCAGCATATTTCCCTGCACCTACAACAAGAAAAAGTGCTAGAAGTATAGGCTATCGTTCTGATGCAAGTGCGAGATTTGAACATGGTATTGATATTGAAGCAGTTAAACCTGGCTTAATGAGAGCAATGCAATTATTAAATGAACATGCTAATGCTCAAGTTGAAGGTATTGTTGAAACAGGTTCAAATAAGTTAGAACCAATAGAAATTACATTGCGTTTTTCAGAAGTTAAGAAATTGTTAGGTTTATCAATAGAGCCTTCTAAATGTGTGACAATTTTAGAAAGGTTAGGTTTTACTAAGCTAGGTGGTAATGATTTAGCTGCAAAATTTGCGGTTCCATCTTTTAGAGCAAACGATGTGACAAGAGAAGTTGATTTAATTGAAGAAATTGCGAGAATTAATGGTTATGATAAAATTGCACCAACATTACCAAATAAATCATCAACTCCTGTTATTACATTAGAAGAAAGAACTAAGAAGAAAATCCATGAAATAATGTTGTCATTAGGACTTGATGAATTAGTTACTCCATCTTTAATTGGAGAACCGTTATTAAAACAATTTGATATTATTTATAATCCGGAAACAGCTGTAAAAGTTGAATATCCTGCAAGTGAAGAATATACTATGCTTCGTCAAACTATGGCTGCAAGTTTATTAAACTGCATGAAATATAATTATGATAATGGGCAAAAAGTATTTTGGGGATATGAATTTGGTAAGATTTATCATAAAGTATCAGAAGCTAACGAAAAAGATGCAGGAGTAAAAGAAACACAAGTATTAGAAGGTATTATAACTGGTGTTAAAGAACATTCAAAATGGCAATCAACAGGAGAAGTTGATTTCTATACAGGTAAAGGCATTGTTGAGAACTTAATGGATGAATTAGGCTTATCAAAGAGAATTAAGCTTGCAACATTAGCAGAATCTCCTCTTGCTGATACTCACAAAACATTACATCCGTATAGAACAGCTGTAATGTTATTATTAGGTAAGCAACCTCAGGTGATTGGCTATTATGGACAAATCAATCCTGAATTAAGAGATAAGTTAAAAATAAAACAAGATGCTTTCTTGTTTAAAGTTGATTTAGATATGGTATTTGCTAATATTAATGAAACAGTAACTCGTTATAAAAAACTTCCTCAATTCCCGGAAGTTCAAAGAGACTTAGCTATGATTATTCCTAATGATATATCTTATGCTGAAATTGAAAAAGTAATTAAAAAAGGTGTAAATAATAATTTATTTAACGGATGCGATGTATTTGATATCTATCAAGGTGAACATGTTAAAGAAGGATTCAAAAGTATAGCTTGCAGAATTAAAATGCTAGATCCAAATACTACATTAACAGATGAAACTATTGAGGTTCAAATGGCAAATGTTAGATCAAGCTTGAAAAAATCTTTTGCAGATTTATCTTTTAGAGAATAATGAAATATCAGGATAAAATATGAAAAAAGTTTTTATTACTATATTAATGATTTTATGTATAGCAATGCAGGCATGGGCTGATTTCGTTCCATATAAGGTGTCAGATGTTCCAATCGGGACTTTAGGGGTTTATCAGCCTACAAATGGGCTTAAGGTATATTCACAACCAGATATAAAATCTAATATATTGTTTGATAAAAAATGGTCATATTTAACTATTAATTCTACAAATTATGTTGATAATTTATTTGCAATTCTTTTAACTAAAAAAGAATTAGCTTTTGTTTATGCGACTGATATGGATGAAGATTTTGTTCAAGTTATATACGATAAAAAACTTAAATCAAATGGTTGGGCATTTAAGGAAGATAATTTTCAATTTTTACCTTGGATAACTTTTTATAACATGTATGGAAGAAAATATGGTTTAAAATTGTTAAAAGATTCTCCGAGTTCGGTTCTCAATGTCCATTCCAGAAGTGATAAAGATTCTCAAGTTATAGGTAAATTAAATAGGCCTAAAGAAATTAGATTTACAACTATTCAAGGTAATTGGGCACTAGTTACAGCCTTGAACATTGATAATACTGTTTGTACAGGTTTTATTCAATGGCGAGGTGAGAATGGAGAATTATATTACTTCCCTGCAATAAAATAATTAATTTATTGGAACTTTAATAACAAGCTTTCTAACATGGTGTTTTTCATTATTAATTGATATCGAAGGTTTGTGAGCATCTTCAGGGTATAAAATTAAAAAATCACCTGTATGCATTTCAATATCTTTCCAATCATTTGAATTTAAAAATTCAATATCTTTTTCTTCATCATAAGGAATTGCACTTGAGCAATTTTTATAATCGCAAACAGATATTTTTTCTTGTCCTGCAAGCATAAATTGAATATCTATATATTTTCTATGAGCTTCAAATAATGCATCATCTTTTGTGTAATATGTTTGTAAATTGGCCCATATCTCGTTATCAATATTAATTTTGCCATCAGGCATGTTGTTAAAATTTGTATTTTTTAAATAATCAATTGCCTTATTTATTTTTTGATTATTATTTTTTATAATATTTTTCATAAGATAATTTTAATATAAAGATTTGACCTTGTAAAATATTTTTGTTAGTATAGTAGAAATTTCTACTCGTAAATATTTCTACTTTAAATAAAAATATTACGAACTATTAAAAAAGTGCCATTGAAATTATCTATAATATAATTTAAAAAGATAGATTATACTTGGGAGAGTTTATGAGAAAAAAAATAATAATAATTGTATGTATAGTATTTGGTGCAATTCTTTTACGATATTTGTTTACATCGTTAATGACTCACATTGCTCAGGAAAAAAGAAAAGCATCATTAACTCCACCTGTAACAATAACTAAAGTTACAAAAACCGATAAACAAAAAAGTTTTGAGGTTCCGGCAAGGGTTGTATCAAAATCTCAAATCCAAATTAATGCCAGAATTAATGGTTATTTAACAAAAAGTTATTTTAAAGAAGGTGATTATGTAAATGCCGGTCAGGTTTTATTTGAGATAGAGCCTAGAGAATATGCATTAGCCGTAGAAAGAGCAAGAGCAGATGTTGAAAGAGTGAGAGCACAACAATTGTATTACGATAAACAAGCTATGCGTGCAAAGAAATTGGTTGAAAAAGATTATATTGCTCGTTCTGAATATGATAATGCTGTATCTCAAAGAGATGCTTATAGGGCACAAACTGTATATGCAGAAATGGCATATCAAGATGCATTAAGAAATTTATCATATACCAAAGTTAAAGCTCCGGTATCAGGTAGAGTAGGTATTATATCAGTTACAGTAGGAAACTATGTAACATTAAATTCAGGAGCATTAACAACCATATACAGTACTCGTCCTATGTATGTAACATTCCCACTTGAAATGCAACAATATTCTACATTAACCAAAATTGACGGAGATCCAAATGTAAATAGAAAAGTAGAATATATTTTTAGTGATGGAACTAAATATTCTCATAGTGGGGTTCAGGATTTTAGAGATAACAAGGTTGATGAATCAACCGGTACAATAAAAATGCGTGCAACATTTGCAAATGAAGATGATGCATTGATATCTGGAGATTTTGGTCGAATTGTTATTTATTCAAATAAAAAAGCTGCAGTTCCAATGATTCCTTCAAAAGCTGTTCAAGAAATTCAAGAAGGGAAATATGTATATGTTCTTGATGAGAATGAATTACCAAAACTTGTATATATAAAAGTCTCAGGTCAAGATGGTGATTATTCATTAATTTCGGATGGTTTAGAAGTTGGTCAAACGATTTTAACAAGTGGTATTCAAAAAGTTATACCTGGAACACCTGTAAGAATTGTTGAACAGGAAGTTATTGATACACCTGAAACTGTAAAGGTTGGTTTTATTCAAAAAATTAAAAATAAAATAAACCAAATTTTAAAAAGAGGTAAAAACTAATGGCTGGTAATTTATTTGTAAGAAGACCAAAGTTAGCAATTATTATATCATTAGTAATTATTCTTGCGGGTTTAATTGCAATGAAATCTTTGCCTGTTGAAGAATATCCATCAATTACTCCACCACAAGTTATTGTATCTGCAACATATAGTGGTGCAAGTTCAGACGTAATTGCATCAACAATTGCGGCTCCTGTGGAATTACAATTAAATGGTGTAGAAGATATGATTTACATGTCTTCAGATTCAAGAAATGGATCTTATAAATTAACAATATATTTTGCTGTTGGAACAGATCCTGATATGGCATTGGTTAATGTTCAAAACCAGTTACAGTTGGTAACTCCAAGATTGCCTGAAGAAGTAAAGAGATATGGTTTAACCGTAAAGAAATCAACAGGTGGTCCCGGTTGTTTGATGATGTCGTTACGTTCTCCTAACGGGACATATAAATCATTGTATTTGGCAAACTATGCAACGTTGTTTTTAAAAGATGAATTGGCTAGAATTCCTGGAGTTGCAGAAGTAAATATATTTGGTGCCGGTGAATATGCAATGCGTATATGGTTAAATCCTGAACGAATGGCAAGTTTAGGTGTTTCAACAACTGATGTCCAAAATGCAATATCTTCACAAAACGTTCAAACCCCTGCAGGGGATTTGGGTGTTGAACCGATGGTAGACCCTCAGGTATTAAAATATACTTTACGTACAAAAGGTCGTTTAAAAGAAGTTTCAGAATTCGAAAATATTGTTGTTAGGGCAAATCCTGATGGTTCAAATATTAAGGTAAAAGACGTTGCAAGAGTTGAATTAGGCGCAAATGCTTACACTTCTATTTCTCGTGTTGAAGGTGCAAACAATGCAATGATTTCAATTACG
>CALVEW010000083.1 GCA_944326645.1 Candidatus Gastranaerophilales bacterium | reverse complement strand
GGCATAATTAAAATAACAGTTGTTACGTTATCTAAGAATGCTGAAACAACTGCTGTAAATATTGCTAATGAGAATAAAATTAATTTTGGATGACCTTTGGTTGCTTTTAACATTTCATTTGCTAACCAATTAAACATCCCACTCTTTGTTGCAATATTAACAATAATCATCATTGATACTAATAAGAAGATTACGTTAAAATCAACATAATTAATAAAATAATGTGGATCTAATCCACCGGCAGCCAATGTTTTGTTTTGGCTTAATAATCCCAATAACAAAGTTATAGAACCACCAACTAAGGCAACTGTAACTTTAGGAATTTTCTCTGTAGCAATAAACACGTATGCAAGAATTAAAATCCAAGCTGAAATAGCCATAGCATGCGTGTGAGCTAACGCTAATAAACTTTCCATTTATTCTTTCCCCCTTTTTGTATTAAACAAACATACAAATTATAATACAAACAAAAACAATTTTTAATACGTATGATTTAATAAATATTAAGAAATGTAACAAATATCTAAAAAGTATATACAAAATAGTCAATTATTATTTCTAGAAAAACTTTATATAAGTACAGAGTATAAAAAGAAGAAACGAACACGAGGAAAGCCCGAACCAATCGGGAACGAGGACTAGAGAAAACGTAAAGTTTCTTTCTACACACACTACACTTCACAGAAAATTTTCAGAGCCCAAAAGGCTCTTTTTTTTACGGGTAGTGGTAGGGGTAAATGTTAAAAAGATTATATTCTTTTTTCATATACAAAAGGATTATTATATTGTAAAATAGCTTACAACAATGGAGTAAAATATGATTAATATTTCAGAAAATATAATTTTAGAAATTTTAGAAAAGCCAATACTCACAAAAGGAATTGAAAAATACAATTTTCTTCAAAATAATTTGTACAATACAGATATATCAATAAATGAAGAATATAAAAAAACTTATAAAAATTTTTATAAAATGTCTAGAAGAGGTCACATTTTTTGTGAAAAGTATTTTCTAATAATGGAAAAATTAAAAAATTCTAAAAATATAAATTTTGAAACCATATTTGAAGAAGTATATAAAATTAAGAATACCAATGAAATTTCGTTTACAAGTAAAATGCTACATTCAATAAACCCTAAATACCCAATATGGGATAGCATTGTAACCAAAAGTCACTTTAAAATTTATGTTCCTTACTATAAAGCGAATAAAAAATTATTATGTGAAAAATATTCAGAATATTTATTGCAATTTGAAGAATACAAATCAAGCAATAACGGAAAAACATTAATTAAACTTTTTAATGAAAAATTCCCAAATATTTATATCTCAGACACAAAAAAAATTGATTTTATTCTTTGGCAAACAAGATTATAATTAGAAAGTAGGTTGGGCGAAACCCAACAAATGAATTAATTCTCTCATTTTTATAATAAAATGTAATAATGAATTATAAAAGATTGTTCATTCCAAATTCAATTGTTTTTATTACGTTTGTAACTAGTAAAAGACGGGAAATATTACAATGTAATATAGAAATTTTGCGACAATCTTTTATTGAAGCGAGTAATAAATATGAATTTAAAATTATTGCAATATGTGTATTAAAAAATCATGTTCATATGCTAATAAAGCCTGTAAATATTAATGAATACCCCTTGATTATTAAAGAGATAAAAATCAATTTTTCTAAGAAAATTGATATAACAACAATCAAAGATTACAATTTATCAAAAAGCCAAATAAAAAAAGGTGAAAAAGATATATGGCAACGCCGATATTGGGAACATACAATTGTAGATCAAGAAGATTTATATAAACATATAGATTATATTCACTTCAACCCTATGAAACATTATGAGATATATCCAAAAGATTGGCTGTATTCTTCGTTTAAAAAATTTGTTCAAAATGGATATTATGAATTAAATTGGTGTAATTTTGATGACAAATATAAAATTAATGAATTAAATTATGAATAAATTGTTGGGTTTCACCCAACCTACAGCTCTAGTGTGACTACACTTCACAGAAAATTTTCAGAGCCCCAAAGGCTCTTTTTTTTTACGGGTAAGGGTAGGGGTAAATATTGAAATAAAATTATTTATTCCAGTAGGTTTTAAAAGACTTAAATTGAGAAATTGTAAAATAAAACCCTCTTGACTGATAGTTACTATCAAGAGATAAAATTATTATATTATTATAATTTTAGGAGAGAATATGGATTTAGCCAAATTTTTTGAATATATGAATGAACAAAGAACTGTTGATAAAAATTCCAACCTGCTTGAGACTTTTCACGAACTTGCGCAAGAAGCGATTAAAATTACTATGGAAATTAATAATAAATATCATACCCCTGAAGAAATAGTTGAATTATTTTCTAAACTTACAGGCAAAAATGTTGATAAAAGTTTCAAACTATTCCCTCCATTTTATTCTGAATGTGGGAAAAATATCACAGTTGGAAAAAACGTATTTATTAATGCTTGTTGCAAATTCCAAGACCAAGGCGGAATTACTATAGGAGATAATTGTTTTATAGGACATAATGTTACTCTTGCGACTTTAAACCATGATTGCAACCCAAATAACAGAGCTACAATGCATCCTAAAAAAATCACAATTGGAAATAACGTATGGATTGGCTCTGATTCTACAATTCTTCCGGGAATAACTATTGAAGACGGAGCAATTATTGGAGCAGGATCTGTTGTAACTAAAAATGTCCTAAAAAATACAATTGTCGCAGGGAATCCTGCAAAAATCATAAAAAAATGTTGTGAATAAAAAAATTCTATTCCTTATAAATCGGAATAGAATTTTTTATTATTAATTGTTAGATTTTTATGCTTTATTTTTAAAATTGTTAAATGCATAAATTGCATCAAGTCTCATTTGTTTTAATTCTTGGGCTCTTTGAGCTCTAGCACTATTAATTGCTTTACTGTTAAACATATTAGCAATTCCTTCTTTAATCATAGCTTTAGTTTCTCTTGCAAACCCAGCGGTACTATCAAAAATAGTTGCAGGTTTAACTTCCTGTGTAACTTTTTTAGGGAATAATTTTGTTAAAACTTTTGCTATATTTTTACGAAAAACTAATGCAGTAACTCCAACACCAATAGCTGTACCAACTGCGATTTTAGTTTTATTTGATTGTTTTTTTAATTGACCATTTTCTCTATCTATATAATACACACCACCTGTTTTTCTTCCGAAACCTACATTAGGATTAATTGATAAATTATTCATACACACCTCATTTATTTTTTTTGATACATAATTAAACCCTGTAATTTTTTTATTTGCTATTACTGTTTACAAAACTTATAAATTCATTATCTTTAGCAAATTTTAGTATTTATACGTTTTAAATCGAATATGAAACCCCTAACACATAATGAAATAATGGATTTGAAATATGCAAAACAATATTTTCAAGATTGTTATCTTGTATCATCTATTGGTGCACTTGCAAATAGCAAAAAAGGGGGCAAAATTCTAGAAAATAATATCGCCCACACAAATGACGGATTTAGAGTAAAATTTAATAATATCAATAATAAATCCGAAGATTTTTTTATAACTCAAAAAGAATTAGATAACTTAACCCCAATAGACAAATACGGCAATCCAATAGAAATAAATAAACATTTCCCACATAATCCAATACTTAAAGCAATAGAAATTGCAATGAACAAAATTATAGAAAAAAATCCATCTAAAAAACCTTGGATATCAAGAATACCAAATTGTAATGAAAAGTTTGAATTTAATAAACCGTCAAATTTTCTTGAAATGTTTACAGGGGAAAAACCAATCAAATTAAACGAAGATAGTTTCAAATTAAGTTTAAAATCAAAAGAAGAAGATGCAATCGAGCTTTTTGATCAAATAAGCGATACCCCCAATAATAGTTTTGTTGTTGGATCATCCATAAATTTAGGACTAAAAAAAATAAATGATTTTCATTGTTTTGACGTAAAAAATGTAAATAAAGAAAAAGAAACAATAGATATTTTTGATCATAGATTTCAACAAACTATTAGACTAACTTACGATGAAGCAATCAAACAATTAAAATATATCGTGGGATACTTTGGTAAAGAATAATAATTAGAAACGAAATATTTTCTTTATCTTATCAAAAAAACTTTTTTTAACAGGTTTAATATCAATATCAGGTACATCATGTGATAAAGTTAAATCAATATTATTTTTCCAAGAAGAGATTTTTTTTATTTGTTTTAATAAATATTTTTTTGCTTTCTTAAAATCAATTCCCACATATCTCTGTTCTAATACATGTTCATCAACGCCATCAACTTTTCTGGGATGTTTGTAACTTGTTACTATGTTCATTGAAAAAGCTTTACTACCTTGAGACTTATTAATATAAATATGATGTGTTAAATCTTTATTTGCAGTATGATGCTTCAGATTATGAATAATACTACGATACTTCGGAGCATATTCCCTAGCTAAATTATTACCATAATAAACTCGCCCTTTAGATGAAACATTATTTCTTGAACTTGATACATCCATAAATTTTATCCACAATAGTTAAATCTTGAAATCATTTTACAACAAAATAAATATAAGACATAATTATTAATTTTCTACTTCTTCCCATAATTTAATATGCTTTGAAATATCTTCTACAGAACACCAACCTTCAATATTCTCTTTTATACACAATGGTAATAAAGATTTAGCAAGATTTTCTTTGGCTTTATTCATCTTTTCATCATCTTGAATTTCTTTATAAGTTGATGATTTAGGTAATAAAATTTCTTGTTCATTTAATATATCATTAACGATATCAATATTATCACCATCCTCATTACTTATTATTCTGTCATCTTCATTTGGTTTAAGATATTCTTTCTGAAAATCATATATTTTATGACCATCTTTTACATTAATAATATTAATCACTAAATCAGGTGAAAGAGGTTTATTATTTTCCTTATTCATTTCTTGTTTAATTTTTAATAAATTGATGTACTGTTTTTCTTTAGGTTCCATAGATGTAGAAAAATATTGGGGCACATCTCCCTAAAAAAATCCTATACGATAAACAGTTCCATTATATTTCCCATATTCTTTATCAAGTTCATTTAAAGAATAATCTAAAATACTACACATCTTATTTAAAGCTTGAGGATTATACCTAGTTATAAAATCAATTTTTCTTCCACTTAGATACTTATTGATATCAGAACTATAATCATTCACTCCACAATAAGGAATTAAACCAATATATTTATCAGGGAGATTAGGGTAATATTTCTTTTGCCTAAAATCCCTATGTTTATATGGATGAACTCCCTGGTTTTCTAATGAATTTAATAGATTTATATAGATCTCTTCTGATTTTATTTTGAGGGGTTCAACTTTCTTTTGCTTATCCTCATATAATTCACCATAAAAAGCCCATTTATGTAAATCATAATAAGAATTTATATCGACTTCTTTTTCATGATTTCCTTTCATTGAGACTTGAGATATTCCATAAGAATAAGCGATTTTACTATTTGTTTTAAAGACAGCATCTTCAATATGGCTATGAGAATTCGCTTTAGCCTTTGTTTGATAAAAATTTTTATAGTTATATTTATTTGAATATATTATTGGGGTAATTGTATTCATTATTTATTACTGTCCTTTAATAAATATAAAATCTGTAAAAAAATAATTTGCTTTAATTTGATAAAAATTGCGGGCGGAAAACCTAATACTAAAATTTAATGTGAAAAGCGCAAATTTAATTTAGATTATTTTTTTAAGCTACAATTTTTACTCTCAAGCTAATTAATAAATATCTCAAAACTAAAATATATAAATTAAAATAAATTTAAAAAAATTAAAAAAAGCTTGTTCTTTTATTTGTTCTTTATTTGTTATATTAGAAAGTCCCATTTTGGGACTTTCTAAGTACCAAATTGGGACTTTAGAAGTACCAATTTTAACACTTAAAAATTCATTTATTAGCAAAAATAATTATTATGTGTTTTTAAACAAATACAATGCTAGCAATAAAAAGTAATTCAAATTTATATTACAATATTTACCCAACTAATAATTATAATAGAAGTAAAGTATCAACTACTCAATTAAATACTTCTAATGCACTATATAATAGTAGGGTTAATTTTAATGGAAAAATAAATAAAGATTCTTTCACTAAAGTTATTAGTGAAGATCCAATAAAAAAATTAAAAAGATTCACCACGGATGAGTATCTAAAACTTTCGGAAGCAGAAAAAAATATTTTGCGATTGGAATATAATAAACTTCAAGAAAGAAATCCTATATATTACAAGCAGCTTATATTAAGTCATAATTATGTAGCCAATGCAGTTAAAACCGGTTTAGATAAAAGATTTGGTGGAAATAACTACGTAGTCATTTTAATAGGACGTTCACTATCAAGCATAGGCAAATCATTAGAAACCAAACTTGGAAGTAATAATGTAGTAAATGTTCCGTTAAGTAATGCAGGAAGATATAATCCTCAATCATTTAATGAAAAAGTGTACAAAAATATCTATGAACAAACATTAAAAGATAAAGGGCTTAATAATTTCCTAAAATTTTTAGAAGAAAATAACCTAAGTAAAAAAGATGTAGAATTATCGGGAAAAAATTATATTATAATGGATTATTGTGCAACAGGTAATTCACTTAAAGGGGCAGAACAATTATTCAAATCGGACTTAATATGGGAGAATAAAAATAAAAACATATATGCATTAGATATTATTAAATATCTGAGAAATGTTAATAAAAATTATCTTAACATATATAAAGAGAAATTTCCTAAAAAAGATAACAATATAATAGATAAGCTGGAAGATGCTTTACTAGAATCAAAATACAAAGACTATTCAACAATTACAAAATCAGAAAAATTAAAAAATACAATAAGCGCATCAAGAGAAATATTAGTATCAGATAAGACCTCAAGAGATACCAAACTTGTTTGGTTTAAATTACTTGATAGTGGACTTACAACCAGAGAAAACATAAAAAAACAGAAATCCTGTTGGGATAAATTCGTAGAAGTAATAATAAATAAAAAAGAAATTATCAAAAAAAGACTAAACATTACTCACAAAAGAGAATCAAATATTTCACAACCCAAAATTGAACTTTGGAATGATAAATTAAGTCAATATGAAAGTGATTTAAGAAATGATATATACGAAATCTCAAAAATACTAATAAAAGAACAATCAAATAAATTATTAGACTCAGAAAAACATCAAGAAGAAATCAATATTTTACAAAATACATATAAAAATCTATTAAAAAATTATAATGATGCATATGGATTTTTGGAAGATTGTTATAATAACCATAAAACGCAAGTCAAATATTACCAAAATCGGTTATCAATACATAAAATGATTGATAAAATCAACTCAAAATAAATATTTAATTATAGTTTATAAAAAATGGACTAAAAAAGCGAACCTTTAATAGTCCGCTTAAATGGAGGAGGATGGTGAAGGACTCCGCCTAAAATTGATTAAGTATCAATTTTAGGAAGGAGGGAATCGAACCCACTGGGTGAGAACCCA
>CALVEW010000082.1 GCA_944326645.1 Candidatus Gastranaerophilales bacterium | reverse complement strand
GATTTATAATTTTATTCGGACTTACAATGTTATATTTAGCCGCAACTAGTAGAATAATTGCCCATATTAGACTATTAATAGTTCAGGGTGTATTGTTATTTCTAATTTGCTGTTGTGGTGCAGAACATATGAATTTATTGAATTTTGCATTCTTGACTGTTGAAACTTTAATTGTTAAATCAATTGTTATTCCTGCATTTTTATATAAGGTTTTAAAGAAAACACATTCTAATAGAGATGTTGCTGCAAATATTCCTCATTTCTATTGTTTGTTTATAGCTAGTATAATTCTATTAGCAGGATTTTTAGTTTCAAATTATTATGTTTCATCAATGAAATTAATATCTCCAATATTCTTTGGAGTATCAGTTGCAACAATTGTTATAAGTTTATGGTTAATAACTATTAAACATAAAATTATATCAAATGTAATTGAATTTATAACAATGGAAAATGGTATATTTTTATTATCATTATCTGTTGCAAAAGAAATGCCTATGTTAGTTAATATGGGTGTTCTTCTTGATGTATTTATTGCTGTTTATATTTTAGGATTATTTGTAAATGCAATAAATAAAGAATTTAAAGATTTAGAAGTATCTAATTTATCAGATTTAAAGGACTATGAGTACAATGATTAATACAATTTTATTATTTCCTATAATTGCTTGTTTATTAATGTTTATAATCAGAAATAAAACATTTGATTGTTTCATGATTAATGCTTATGCAATTGTTCATTCTGTTATTACTACATTGTTAGCATTAAATATTGGAAGAGAAACAAGTCAACCATATTTTGCTGTTGATAACACTAATTTGATATTTCTAATAGTTTTATCTTTAGTATTTTTAATGGTAGCTTTCTATAATAATGGCTATGTTAAAACATTTGAATATCCTGATAGAAGAATTAGGAATTATTCAATGATGATTTTGATATTTGTTCTCGCAATGACCGGAACAATTTTAAGTACTGATTTAGGAATTGCTTGGGTTTTAGTTGAAGCAACTACATTATCAAGTGCTTATTTAATCTACTTTAATAAAACTAAGCATTCAATTGAAGCTGCTTGGAAATATGTATTTATATGTTCAATAGGTATTGCGTTAGCATTTGTTGGTATTATTTTATTAAACATATCAACAGGAAGTGTAAATACTTTAAACTTTGCGCACTTATATAGATGTGCTTCATCATTTGATCATAATTGGTTAACATTAGCATTTGTGTTTATGTTATTTGGTTTTGGGGCTAAGATGGGACTTGCACCAATACATTTTTGGTTACCTGATGCTCACTCAGAAGCACCATCTCCTATATCAGCTTTGTTGTCTGCAACATTATTGAACTCTGCTTTCTTAGTAATTGTTAGAGTATTTAAAATAATGACATTAGCAGATTGTACAGGTTATGCAAGATTTATGTTATTTATAATGGGATTTATCTCTTTATTTGTAACCGCAGTTTTTGTTTACCATATAAGAAATTATAAGAGAATGTTAGCATATTCTTCAATTGAAAATATGGGAATTTTAGCTATAGGAACAGCATTAGGTGGTTTTGCATATTATGCTGTAATATTACATTTAATCGGGCATTCTCTAGCTAAGGCTTCATTCTTCCTAACATCAGGTAATGTTTTGGAATTATATGGAACAAAAAGAATTAAATCTGTAAGTGGATTAATGAAAGCTGATGGAAAGACTGCTTGGTTATGGATTTTATCATTTTTAGCAATATGTGCTTTCCCTACATCAGTTTTATTTATAAGTGAATTTATTATGATTAAAACAATGATTCTTCAAGGTCATTATTTATTATGCGTACTTTTCGTGTTGTTATTAACAATCGTTCTTTACGGTATTGGAAAAGTTGTTCTTAAAATGGCTTTTGGAGATTTAAGTTCTGATAAAGAAAAATTAGTTAATGAAAACAAATCAAAAGTTTCAAGAGTAATGTATATACCACAATTTATTATGTTAATAATTGTATTTACATTAGGAGTTTATATTCCACCGTTTTTGAATAACATAATAAAATGTGCGATAGCAGGTTTTTAATACAAGGATAATATTATGACAAATTGGTTAATTACAAAAAATAATTCAAAAGTTAATTTATTAGATATTCCAACTCTAGAAATGTCTCAATTAAGAAGTGAAATTATTTCGCAAGAAAAAAGGCCTGTTGGTTTCTTTGGCAAAGATTGGGGTTTTGGAACGACAAGACTGTTTGTAATATTAGCAGATGATGATAACGGTGAGTTATTAATATCTTCAGCAATGTTTTCAGCGGAACAAAAAAGTTATGAATCTTTAACTCAAGATGTTCCTTCTTTTCATATTTTTGAACGTGAATTTTATGAACAATTTGGTATAGAGCCGTTAAATCATCCTTGGTTAAAGCCTGTAAGACAAAATCAAGATAAGTATGAATTTTTTGAAATGAAAGGTGATGAAGTTCACCAAGTTGCAGTTGGTCCAATTCATGCAGGTGTAATAGAACCTGGTCATTTTAGATTTATGTGTAATGGTGAAACTGTTTATCACTTAGAAATAATGCTAGGTTATCAACATAGAGGTGTTGAAGATATGATGGTGAAACAACCATCTAACCAATTAGCAGAATCAATTTGTGGTGATAGTGTAATTGCCTATAATACGGCTTATTCTCAAATAATGGAATTATTGAAAGATATAGAAATTTCTCCAAAAGCACAGTTAATAAGAAAAGCTGCCTTAGAAATGGAACGTGCGGCTATTCAAATTGGTGATATGGGTGCTGTTGCAGGTGATATTGCTTATGCAATGGGCTCTGCTGTTTTTGGTGTAACAAGAACTTTAGTTATTAATACAATGCTTGAATGGTCTGGAAGCCGTTTTGGCCGAGGTTTAATTAATGTTGGCGGTGTAAATTTTGATATATCTGAAGATGAAATTAAATTAACATTAAAGACACTTGATAAAGTTGCAAAAGATGTTGATAGAATGGCAAAAACAATGCTTAAAAATTCTTCTGTAATGTCAAGATTGGAAAAAACAGGTACCGTAAGCTTAGAAAAAGCAAAAGAAATTGGTCTTGTTGGTATGGCTGCAAAAGCATCAGGTATTCCATTAGATACAAGATTTGACTATCCAGATAAATGGATGAAGGAATTAAATTTTGAAAAGAAACCATTTAAAGGTGTTGGAGATGTTAATTCAAGATTTAAATTAAGATACAAAGAAGTAAAAGAATCTTTATCAATGGTTAGAAAAATTTTAGCGAAACTAAAAGATTATGAAAAAGAACCTGTACTAGTTAATTCAAATAAAGAATTATCAAAAGATTCTTTAGCAATATCTATAGTAGAAGGTTGGAGAGGTGAAGTAGTTCATATTGCGATGACTGATGGTAATGGGAATTTATCAAGATATAAGATAAAAGATCCATCATTTAATAATTGGTATGGTTTAGCACTAGCAGTTAGAAATAATGGAATTTCAGATTTCCCATTATGTAATAAGAGTTTCAATTTGTCATACTCAGGAAATGATTTATAAGGAATAATATATTATGTTTGATACATTAAAATCAAGAATTTATCAAGGAAATCAATTTATACCGGATATTCCTAATGCACCAATGAGAAAACAATTTAGAGGATTACCTTCATTATGCAATGGTAAATGTACTAATTGCAATAAATGTTTAGATGTATGTCCAACTGGTGCATTAAAATTAAATCCATTATCAATAGATATGGGGAAATGTACTTTTTGTGGTGCTTGTAAAAATATATGTGAAGCTCAAGCAATTGATTTTACTAATTATTATAAATTAGCATCAACTAATAGAGATAAATTAATTATTACAGAAGGAATGACTCCTGAAGAATATGAAAAGATTGCAGTAGAAGTAAGAAAAGAAATTACATCAATATTTTCTCGTTCTTTAAAATTAAGACAAGTTTCAGCAGCAGGCTGTAATGGTTGTGAAATGGAATTAAATGCTTGTTCAAATGCAAACTTTGATATGGGCAGATTTGGGATTGATTTTGTTGCATCGCCTCGTCATGCAGATGGTATTGTAATAACAGGTCCAATATCTAAACATATGGCATACGCTTTAGAAGATTGTTATAAGTCAGTACCTAATCCCAAAATTGTTATATTGTGTGGTGCATGTGCAATATCAGGTGGGGTATTCCAAAATAGTACAGAGTTAAATAGAGAATTTTTAGAAAAATATCCTATAGATTTGTATATTCCAGGGTGTCCTGTTCATCCATTAACATTTATAAATTCTGTATTATCATTTATAAGAGAAAAAAAATAAGGTCATTAAGACCTTATTTTTTTATATTAAATTTATTAGTTTAATTAATCACTTTCAACAACAACGTTAGCAATTAAATCTCCGTAGCTGTTAACGTGTCCGTCAGTTTCTTCAATGATATATCTTAATTCAGGTTTATTTTCAATGCATTTTTCAGCTTTTTCCAAAGCTGCATCAAAATCTCTAAAATCTCCCATTGCTGTTTTAGAAAAATCAGGTTTTTCTCTTTCTACTGTATAAACGTGATACATAAAATCACTCCTTTCTTTTTCTTTTATAATAGCATAAAAGAATTAAATCCATTCAGGATAATAATAAAGTTTTATTTTCTTTTTAGTACTTAATTTGGCATGCCCTCCAAAAATAAAATTAGTTAAAGAACCTGTAGGAGGAAGTATTGTTAATGCCCATTTTAGAGGATATACCCATAAACTCCTATCTTGTCCTATGATTTCATAGTAGTATGTTACTTTATCAGGATTAATATTGGGGATATCAAAACTCCCAATTATAATACTTGCAGGTATACCATTCATTCCACTTGGAATAGTTGTTTCTATTTTTCCTGTAAGTATCGTTCCTTTTGCAATATGAATATCTCCTTGGTATATTACATCTTCACAAACTTTAAATGAGATAATATTACCTTCTGATATATTTTCTTCTGATGTTATTTTTTCAGTAGCTGTGATAATTAATGGAATTTTTTCTGTTGATTCGTAATTATAAATTGTATGTGTTTGTGGCTTCTTAAATTCTTTATTTGATAGTGTTTGCATTACAAAATCATCTTGCATTGCAAGTGAAAAGTTTTGTGTAATTAAAAATAGTATTAATATGTAAAATAATTTATTCATATTTTAATTTTTTTATAGATCCTGTTTTTATTTTTTCTTCTAAAAGCTTTCTATTATATATAGAAGTTAATAAAAAATTCTGATAGTATTTATTATTGATGTATTCATTGTTTGCTAGGAAATATGGATATTTAGTATAAATATATTCATATATTATGGCTAATCTTTTTGATGCTAAATTCTTATTTGATAATAAATCGTGTCTTTTTTGTGGGGCTGTTTTATTTATATAAATAATTAATGCTATCGGATTGTAGCCTGCTCTTACCATATAATCAACTGCGCATTTATCAGCAACTATTTCAAATTTTTTAGGAGAAATTTTAATTTGAAGAGCTGTTAATGTCCCTCCCCATATTCCATCAAATGATTTTGAAGCAGTAACAATTCCTCTTGCAATCCCCGCTGCTAATTCATTGTCATCATCAATACTTTTATATATGTTTTTATAGACTATTACCTGTCCGGATTCTAGCATTGTATCCATATCAAGGATATTTTGTTTTTCTTCTTGGCTATATACAAATATTATCCTGTTTTCGATTTTATTAGCATTTAGAATATTTGTTCCAACATTATCTATTCTATTTTGAATGTCGTGTAATTCTTCTGAATAGGATACCAATGGTGAAATTATAATAAATAATAAAGTTAAAATAATCTTTTTCATATCTCTTCCCCGTTATTTTTTAGGCTTAGTTAAATCAAAACTCATTTTTATTAAACTGTCAAGCAAATCTTTTGAAATATTATTGACTTCAATAGTATTCCAATGAGTTTTATTCATATGCCATGCCGGATAAATTGATTTATATTCTTCTCTTAAGAATACTGAATCAATAGGATTGCATTTTAAATTTATGCATAATTTATTATTCAAGTGGAAAATTAAACCAAACCATTTGTTATTACTCTTATGCCTTAAAACAATATGTTCTTCTCCAAAAGGATAAGAATCAATTGCATCATCAAAATTAAGACAAAGTTTAATTAGTTCCTTCTTGTTCATTAGGTACAATATCTTTTTTTACAGGTCTCTCTGCTGGTATAACTTGACTATCGTATTTAACCCCTTTTACAGGTGTAATACTGTTTTGTAAAATAAAGCCATTGTTTTGAAGTTTTTGTGAATTGCTTTCCAATATTTCTTTACTTGGAACTTCTAAATTAATGTCTTTTTCAATTGGATTTTCTTCATCAGGTACAAGCTTAATTTCATCTGCAATAACTAAGCTTGTTGTACATATACAAATTAATAAAAGAATAATATACTTTTTCATATCTGTATGTATTATAATATACTTGTAATTATTTTAAAAGAGGGTTAAAAATATGAAAATAGCAGTTACTTATGATGAAGGAAATGTTTTTCAACATTTTGGACATACAGAACAATTTAAAGTTTATATTGTTGAAAATAATGAGATTCAAGATACATTAATGGTAGAATCAAATGGTAGTGATCATTCTGCATTAGCGGAATTATTAAACAATGATAAAATAGATGTTCTAATTTGTGGAGGTATAGGCGGTTGTGCAGTATCTGCTTTATCTGAATTTGGCATTGATTTATATGCAGGTGTGCAAGGTTCCGCAGATGATGCAGTTAATAAATTCTTAAAAGGGGAATTACCAAAAGTAACCGAAGCTAATTGTTCACATCACCACGGAGAAGGTCATCATGGTGAACATCATAGCTGTGGACATTGTCATTAATAAAAAAAATTAAATATTATACAATCAAAAAGAGCTGATTTTTCAATCAGCTCTTTTCTTTGTATGAAAGTTAAAAAGTGTAAGCGAATTACATCATTCCGCCCATTCCACCCATGCCAGCCATAGCAGCAGACATGTCAGGAGTAGATTTTTCTTCCGGAATGTCGATAACTGCAGCTTCTGTTGTTAATAACATAGAAGCAACTGATGCAGCATTTTCTAATGCAGAACGAGTAACTTTTGCTGGGTCAACGATACCAGCTTCAAACATATCAACATATCTGTATAATAATGCATCATAACCGTAAGCATCTTTACCTGCTCTAACATTATCAACAACAACATCAGATTTAGCACCTGCGTTGTAAGCAATAGCTCTTAAAGGAGCATCTAAAGCAGCCATTAATATTTTATAACCGCTTTTTTCATCATCAGAATCGAAGTTGAAAGAATTTAGTTTCGCTTCAAGTTCTTGTTGAACTCTTACTAACATAACTCCACCACCAGGAACTATGCCTTCTTCATTAGCTGCTCTAGTAGCATTAAGAGCATCTTCAATTCTAAGTTTTCTTTCTTTTAATTCAACTTCTGTAGCTGCACCAACTTCAATAACTGCAACACCACCTGATAATTTAGCCATTCTTTCTTGAAGTTTTTCTCTATCGTATTCAGAGTCAGAAAGTTCTATTTGTTTTTTGATT
>CALVEW010000081.1 GCA_944326645.1 Candidatus Gastranaerophilales bacterium | reverse complement strand
GATCTCTTATATTCCCTGTATAAACATATTTTAAGCCTATATTTTGGGCAATATTATAAGCTCGCATTAGGGTTTCAATTTTAGTTGAAGGAGTTTCCAACATTTTATAGCGAGGAGCAAAAGCACTAAAATGTAGAGGAACATTATCACCTAAATTTTCTAATATCCAATTACATTCATTTTCTATTTCTTCATTGGATGAATTTTCTCCTTCTATTAATAGAGTTGTTAATTCCAACCAACAATTTGTATTATTTTTTACATATTTAATTACATCAAGTATTGGTTCAATTTTTGCAAGACAATTTTTTTTATAAAAATGATTAGTAAATCCTTTTAAATCGATATTTGCTGCATCCATATAGTTAAAGAATTCTTTTGCAGGCTCTATATTTATAAAACCTGATGTTACAGCAATTGTTTTTATTCCATATTTTCTTGCAAGCTTTGCAGTATCTATTGCATATTCAAAAAATACAATTGGATCATTATAAGTAAAAGCTATGCTTTTACAATTATATTTTATTGCGTATTCTATTATTTCTTCTGGTGATACTTTGTATAAATTATTATAATTTATGGGTACTTTTGTAATATGTGCATTTTGACAAAATTGACATCCCATATTGCAACCATTTGTTCCAAAAGATAAAACATTACTATTTGGATAAAAATGATATAGGGGTTTCTTTTCTACAGGATCTATTGCCATGCCTGTATTGTATCCATATGTTTCTAAGATTATATCCCCGTTAATATTTTTTCTTACTTTGCAGAAACCTTCTTGTCCTTCTTTTAACTTGCAATTTCTAGGACAGATGGTGCATTGAGTAACTTTATCATTTAATATGTTTTGATATTTCATAAAATGTATTATAATGCTTTTATGGATAAAATTAAATCACCAAGTGTAGCAGGAACTTTTTATCCTGCTGATAAAGAAGAATTAAATAGTTTAATAAAGAATTTTAAACAAAATTCAAAAATAGAATGTAAATACTCATCAAGAGCTGTAATTGTACCTCATGCCGGTTTTGTTTATTCAGGTCAATTAGCTTTTGATACTTTAAGTGTTTTAAATAAAAATATAAAAACACTATTTATATTTGCGCCTACTCATAGAGTTGGATTTCCTGGTTTGTGTTTATCTTCATTCGAGGAATGGGAAACACCTTTAGGGAATATAGAAATTAACCAAGAAATTAATCAAGAATTGAATGAAAACTTTTTCCTTGATTATTTTGATGAAGCTTTTGCAGAAGAACATGCTGTTGAAATTCAATTGCCTTTAATTCAAACAATATTCAATGATATTAATATTGTTCCAATATTAGTAGGGCAGGCTGATATTAATTCTGTATTAGAAATAATTATGAATTATTGGAATAATGAAGATATTGGATTTGTTATATCTTCTGATTTGAGTCATTTTCTTGAAGATAAAGATGCAAGAAAAATTGATTTAATGACCGCAGAAATGATTGAAACAGGAGATATTTCTCAATTTTCTTATAGTCAGGCATGTGGTGCTATGGGGATTTGTGCATTAACAGCTTTTGCATCTAGTCAGAAATATTCATTAATTAGAATTGGACTAATTAATTCTTCAAATACAACAGGTGATAAATCTCGTGTTGTTGGTTATGGCGGTTGGTTCTTATATGAAGGTGAAGTTAATGAATATTTAAAAAAATATTATTCAGAAGAAATAAAATCTTTGTGTCATGAAGCAATAATGTCTAAATTGGAAGATAGAAATATTAATAATATAGATTTGCCAAGTGTATTTGATGAAAAGATGGCAAGTTTTGTAACTTTAGAGAAACAAAATAATCTAAGAGGTTGCATAGGTTCAATTATAGCTCATCAAACACTAAGAGAGGATTTAATACATAATGCAAGAGCTGCAGCTTTTAATGATCCAAGGTTTAATCCATTAGATAAGAATGAAATTGAAGATTTATCAATTGCTGTATCTTTATTATCAGCTCCTTCAAAAATGAATTTTAAAGATGAAGATGATTTATTAAGTCAAATAGTTCCTTTTAAGGATGGGATTATTATAAAAGATAAAGGGTATCAGGCCGTATATTTACCATCTGTTTGGGAGCAACTGCCTGATAAACAACAGTTTTTAAATTCATTAAAGCTAAAAGCCGGCATGAGTGCAGATTATTTTTCAGATACATTTGAAGCTTATAGATTTTATAGCGAGTATATTAAGTAATTAAATAGCAATCTGTGTTCCAACTATAATTCTGTGGCTGTCAGCAGCATTTTCATTTTGGCAGAATACATAGTTTAAGATAAGTTTCCAAGCTTGACCTTTAATGTAATAGTTGATACCAGCAGTATATTCTCTTTTATTATTTCCTGCAATATTTTTGTCAGGATCAAATTCATCGTATCTAGCAAGTAATTCCCATTTTTTAGTTAAGTGGTATCCAACTGTTGCGCACCAACCTTGTCTTTGTTTTGATGTTAAACCATCTCCACCATTTGAACCATTAGAATCTGCAAATTCTAATCTAGTCCAGAATTTTTTATATTCATATCCAAAATACGCACTAGATACAAAATAATCTTGACCGTTTCTATCTCCTGCAATTACACCTCCGCCAATTCTCATTTTCCCCCAGCGACCATCAGTTAGACCTAGTGGTTTGAAGTTTAATAAACCATTAAATTCTACCCCAGGGAAAAATTCTGAAAAGAATGTATCAGAACTATAACCGCCTAAATCATAATCAACTAAAGCATAATTACCTTTTAATCTGACCCCAAATTTTCTTATGTTTCCTAAATTTCTGGCAATTTGAGAACGATTTACAAATGGTAAAGTATAAGGTGATTGAGTTGCTTCAATACCACCACCAACACGAGAATTACCAAATAAAATTACATTATTTTTAATTCTATGTGATTCAATGTATACGTCTTGTGGAAGTTGTTGAAAGAATCCTCTTTTATGTTGAGGTGTTGGATCTAACATTATTCTGAAATTTTCTTTTCCACCTTTAAATTGACCATCAAAAAGAATATTTATTAATCCAACATTAAACCTGTCATTTCCGCCACCATACTCAGGAACATTTACTTCATTATTCATTTGAATAACACCCCAAGTATGAATGCTATCTATTGGACCGCGTTCAAAATGTTTTGTAAAAGGTTTTTTTAATAAACATGCCGGTTCTTTGGTATTTTCAATTTGTAAGTTATAAACATCATGAGCCGTTCTTGCAAGTTCATCATAAACATGTAAATGCTTATGAACTGTTTCGGGGTTAAATTCAGGAGAATTTATATCAACAACGTGATCTTGACTAGCACCACTTTGAAGTTTAATCGTCGCATCAGTATTTTCTTTATTAACTTGAGCAACAACATTTGGTATAAATGAGTTTGTATCAAGTTTAATTTCATCAGTTGCAAATACTGATGATGAATTCAATAGTAATATCCCAACTAAAAATAAAATCTTTTTCACGGCTAATGTTCTCTTTAAAAAGGGGGATTTAATATCCCCCCATGAATACATAATTAATCTTCTTTGTGATCATCTCTTAAGTATGCAGTCCAGAATAGAAGAACTACAAATACTATAGCACCAACTAAGTTTCCTAAAGTAACAGGAATCAAGTTATTTATAAAGCATGATTTTAAAGTTAAACCAGTTAGTTGTTCAGGTGTTAAACCAGATGCTGCAACTATTGCAGGAGTATGTTTAAGGAATAAACCGTTAGTTAAGAAGTACATATTAGCAATACTGTGTTCGTATCCAGAAGCAACGAATGTCATAATAGGGAAGAATATTGCAAATATTTTACCTATAACGTGTCTTGAAGATGAAGCCATCCAAATAGCCAAACATACTAACCAGTTACAAAGAATACCTCTTGTGAATGCTTCAATCCAAGGTAGTGTTGCTTTTGTATATGCAGTTGTTAATCCTAATGCTCCCAAAGCTTCATGAGAGTTATGAGAACATCCTGAGAAGTAAATTAAAGTTGCTAAAATAACTGAACCAACGAAATTTCCAACATATACAATAGACCAGTTTCTTAATAATTTCCAAATGCTAACTTTCTTTTCTATAACAGCAAATGTCATCATAACATTACCTGTAAATAATTCAGCACCTGTTAGTACAACCATCATAAGACCAGTTGCGAAAGTCATAGCTCCAACAAGTTTTGCAATTCCCCAACTAATAGCTTCAGTTCCTGTCATAACGTTTAATGATACTTGAGCCCCAAAAGCAATAAATGCACCAGCTGCGATTGCTAATACAAACGCTTTTGATTTTCTAAATCCTGCCTTCATAGGCATTACACTGTCAGCCAATTCATGTGCAACTCCATTAGGAGTAATACAATCTTTGGTATCTAAATTTTGTTCAGTCATGTTTTTATCTCCTTTTCTAAATATAATTTGTATACAAACAACTAATCCGAGTTACTGATAACTCGGTTTATACTGGGCCTATAACGCTCGGTACAATACTCTTTAATTGTCCTAAATAAAAAGAACCACAATCTGGTCCGTCTGTTATTGTAGTCCTTCAAGTTTTATTTGCAAGTCATATTTTTATTAAAATTAAATTTAATTTTTTCAATACTTGACATTGTTTTTTGTTAGATTTAAAACAGAATTTGTAAATAGTTTTTAGCCGAAATTTTAATATCATTATTGATGTTATTTTGACTGGAACGATTTGATTCTAGATTTAATTTTGGATGGAAGATATAAAAATGAACAGTTATTTTATTGGAATAATTACTTTTTTGTTGAGCGGTTTTGTTGCTCTATTGTTTTCAAATAAAAATGTTAAAATTATGGTTGTGTCACTAATAAGCATGATTGCATCAGTATTAACTTTAATACCTGCAATTAATGTTCTAGTAAGTGGACAAAATTTATTACAAACATTGAAATTTAATCCTTTATTAGGTGATGTTAATTTTGTTATAGATCCATTATCAGCATTTTTTATTATAGTAATTTCTGTTATGAGTATAATGGGAGTTATATATTCTAAAGGTTATTTAAAACCATATATTGAAAAAGGTAAAAATATAAATGCACATTTGGTATTCTTACCAATGTTAATAGCTTCAATGTTAGCTGTTGTAACATGTCAGAACGCATTGATGTTTTTAATATGTTGGGAAATCATGTCATTAAGTTCATTCTTCTTAGTTATATTTGAACATGAAAAGAAAGAAGTTATAAAAGCAGGTATTAAATACTTAGTATTTATGCATTTGTCTGTATTATTTATTATAATAGCTTTCGCAATTGCTTCAATTTCATCAGGAAGTTTAGATTTTTCATCATTTGCATATGTTCTACAAAATAATAAGCACTTGGCTAATTTAGTATTTATATTAGCATTTATCGGGTTTGGAACTAAAGCAGGTTTTGTTCCTATGCATAACTGGTTACCAGAAGCTCACCCTGCAGCTCCAAGTTATGTAAGTGCAATTATGTCAGGTGTTATGATTAAAACAGGTATATATGGAATTTTAAGAGTTTTATCATTAGTTCATAAACCTTCAATATTTATTTCATATTTTGTTTTAACAATCGCATTGATTACTGCAATCTACGGCGTTTTATATGCTATAACTCAACAAGATTTGAAAAAACTTTTAGCATATTCATCAATAGAAAATATTGGTATTATCGGAATTGGAATTGGTGTTGGTATGTTAGGGTTGGCATATAATCATCCGATAGTATCAGTTCTTGGTTTTGCCGGAGGAATATTACATATTTTAAACCACTCTATATTCAAAGAGTTGTTATTCTTATCAGCAGGTAGTGTATATGTTAAAACTCATACAAGAAATATTGAATCATTAGGCGGTTTAATCAAATCAATGCCTAAAACAGCAATATTATGTTTGGTAGCATCTGTTGCAATTTGTGGATTGCCACCATTCAATGGTTTTATAAGTGAATTTTTAGTATATTTCGGAATGTTTAATGGCTTGTCAATTCATAATTTCTTTGCAATGGTAACATTCCTATTTGCGATATCAGGTTTGGCTCTTGTAGGTACAATGGCAATATTATGTTTCTCAAAAATGTTTAGTATTACATTTTTAGGTTTGCCTCGAAGTGAAGTGGCAGAAAATGTTAAAGACGATTCAAGTAAATCAATGCTTATTCCAATGGGGATTCTTGTGATATTGATTCTTGCAATAGGTTTATTCCCTCAATTTGTTTTTGAATTCGTATTAAAACCTGTAAGTATAATTTTAGGTAATATAAATATTAGTTTGGCAGAACCGGTTTCTATAATGCAAACAATTTCTCATTATGCATTTGGTTTTGTTGGTTTTGTTGCTCTTATGATTGGGCTTAAGTTATTCTTGACAAAAGGTCAAATTGATTTACATGAAACTTGGGGATGTGGTTATGATAGAGGTAATAATCATGTTCAATATACCGCATCATCATATGTAAGTCCTTTCCTTTCTATGTTAAAGCCTTTATTTAAGAAAGTATTTGATATAGAAAAACCAAGAAAATTATTCCCTAAAAGTGCACACTTTAGTTTACATATAGATGATATAGAAGAAGCTTATGTAATTGAACCAATTTTGAAAAGTGATGAATGGTTCTTATCAAAATTTGAAGGATTACAAAGTGGTAATATTCAATCATATATTAAATATGGATTGTTATTCTTAGTATTGGTTATAATTGGAAGTTTATTGATAGGATAAAAAAATGATAGTAAAAATTTTAAATATAATAATTCTTTTATTTATGCCTTTTATCATGATGGGGTTAATTAAGAAGACCAAAACTTTTTGGGCTGGTAAAAAAGGCCCATCAGTATTTCAACCTTTATATGATTTTATAAGGTTATTGAAGAAAGAATTTGTTATAAGTAAAACTACTTCAGTTGTATTTAGAATAGCACCTGTAATAAATTTTTCAGCGATATTATTTGCTGCAATGTTTGTTCCATTAGCTTATGGTTCAGCATTAATTAATGTATCAGCAGGTTTGATAATTTTTGCTTATACATTAAGTTTAGGTAAGTTTATGTCATTATTATCAGCAATGGATACAGGTAGTAGTTTTGAAGGTATGGGAACATCAAGAGAAGCTTGTTTTACAACAATTGTTGAACCTGCGTTTTTTATAACAATAGCATCAATAATGGCTCTAAGTGGAAATTATACTTTTGATAGTTTATCAATGTTATTGTCAAACGCAGGAACATATGGTGTTTTGATAACTGTATTTGCTTCCGTTATATTATTTATAATGATTTTAGTAGAAGCATCAAGAGTTCCTGTTGATGATCCAGCAACTCACTTAGAATTAACTATGATTCACGAAGTTATGATATTAGATAATTCTGGTTTAGATTTAGCATTATTTAGTTGGGCTAATTCAATTAAGATGTTACTAATATCTTCTTTAATTGCAAATATGTTAATTCCTACAAGTTTATCTGAGTGGGTGTCAATTCTATTATATCTACTTGTAATGGTATTAGTTTCATTATTGATAGGTACAATAGAATCAGGAATGGCAAGAATAAGAATGTCACATGTTTTTGAATTTATATTTATTATGAGTTCATTAGCATTAGTTGTGTTATCTCTTATTGTTGCAAGGATGTTTGGGGGTTAGA
>CALVEW010000080.1 GCA_944326645.1 Candidatus Gastranaerophilales bacterium | reverse complement strand
ACTCCTGAATCAATAATTATTTGGTCAAATTTATTATTATTAGAACCTACAAGTATTGAGGCTTTTGTTATGAATAAAATATATCATGCAATAGATAAAGAACATACAAAATATCATCCATCAATGAACTTAAAAATAAACAGAATTATACAAATATTAAATACAATTAGAGGACATATTAATGAATACTGATATAGATTATACAATACATTACAAAAACTGGCACACACCTGAAAACAAAGAAGAAGACATTCAAAATATTACATTTTATTTAGGAGAAAATCACCACAATTTTCTACCCGCAAATAAAAATGATAAAATATTAGATCTTGGTTGTGCTTATGGAAGAACATTAATTGCATTGAAAAGACTTGGATACAATAATTTATATGGTTGTGAACTTGATACAAAATGTTATGAAGAATGCAAAAAAGAAGGACTAAATATTTATCATGGAGATATAATTGATTTTTTAAATCAAGATTCTAATACTTATGATCTTATTTATTTCAATGATGTATTAGAACACATTGAAAAAGATAAACAAATACTAGTTTTAAAATTAATAAAGCAACATTTAAGTAAAAATGGTAAAATTATGATTTCTGTTCCTAATTCAGCATGTCCTATTGGTTTTTATTATACAATGCAAGATTATACTCATAATAATGCATTTTGCGAAATTTCATTATCATTTATCTTACAAAATGCAGGATTCAAGTATTTTTTATTTAGACCAACACATAAAGACTCTAAAGAATTAATTAATATAAAAAAGAAATGGTATAAAATGGCTAAATTAGAACTTGGTTCTGTTAGTAATATTCTAACTCCAACAATAGTAGCATTTTGTTTTAATAATGAATTTGATTTAATTGAGTACAAAAGAAATAGCCTAAATTTAACAATTGATTACAAGAAAATAACTGAATGTAAAAAAAGAAAAATATTAATTAAATTACTTGCTAATTTAGTACCTAGCAAAAAATTAAGGAAAATGATTAGATTAAAATTTAACATATAAAGAATCAAGGACTCTAAAATATTATGACTAAAGTTTCAATTATTATTCCAATTTTTAAAGTAGAAAAATATCTTTCATCATGTCTTGATAGCTGTATAAATCAAACACTTCAAGATATAGAAATCATATGTGTAAATGACAATTCTCCAGATAATTCAATGAATATTTTAGAAAAATATATTCATAAAGATTCAAGAATAAAAATAATCTCACATGAAAAAAATCAAGGATTAGCTGTTACAAGAAATACGGGGCTTAATAATTCAACAGGAGATTATGTATTATTTTTAGATTCCGATGATTTACTACCTCTAGATACTTGTGAAAAAATGTATAATCATGCAATTACCAATAATGCTGATTTAGTAGTTGGTGATTTTTTTCAATTTTATGATTTTAACATTCCTACAGAAAAACCTAAAAGTAGAACACCCGAATTTTCAGAATTTTATAAACAAAAAGAAGAACTAATAGATCCTAAAAATTTAATAGAAAAATCTACTTTCATCCAATTTTATCAACAACTTTACTTTATGGTTGTATGGATGAAATTATATAAAAGATCTATATTCATTGATAATAATATTATAGCTCCACCATTACGTTGCGCAGAAGATTTTATTATGGTAAAAGATTTTTTATTTCATTGTAAAACAATATCTTTTATTGATGATATCGTTATTTATTACAGAAAACATGCTGATGGCTTTACCTCAAGCAAAAATAACTACTGTTTTGATATTTTTAATAGTTATAAGCCAGCTATTGAGATGTTTAAAAAAAATGGATATTTGCAAAAAGAATTTAATAATATTCAAGCATTTTATTTACAAGCATATATTGCTCATCTTGAAAATTTTTGTCCATTATATTTAGTACCACAATTTATGTGGAAAATGCATAAAGAAATAAAATTATGGAATACAGAACATATTAATCATAATGTTTTATCAAAAAAAGAAGAAAAAGAACTTAAAATATACAAACTTCCTACAATATTTTTTATAATATATAAAATTTATGAAATCATTTTTCTTAATATTTTAAAATTTATTTTCAATGTTAAAAATGAATTTAAAAATAATAATAAATATAAGATTATAAAAATCTTTGGAATAAAAATAAAAATAAAAATAAAAAAGGTAGTTGAATGAAAATTTATTCAAATAAAAAACTTAAAATAGCAATACAATTGTTTGGACATTTAAGAACATATAAAGAATGTTATAAAAGTTTGAAAAAATTTATTCTTAATAAATACGATTGTGATGTATTTATGCACACTTGGGATACAATAGATCATTGTACACAGACATGGCATAATAACACAATGCAAAATCCTAATATGAGTATATTAAAAATAGTCGATGAATTAAAAAATATTTATAATCTTAAAGACATACAAATAGAAAAACAAATCGTAAAAGATATGGGAAATATATGTGCAATAAATAAAAATATAAGTATTTTTGGAATACATTCAATGTTTCATAGTATGATATCTGTTAATAATCTAAGAGAAAAATATGAAAAAAATAATAATATCAATTATGATTTTGTAATTACTTTAAGACCTGATTTATTATTAAATGAAGATTTTAATATTGATTATTATATTGAAAGATTATCTCAAGATGAAATAAATAAATGTTTTTTTACTTATTGTTTCCCAATGGTAGGTGTTTGGAATGATTATAAAAGAATTGGAGCTACAGATATATTCTTTTTTGGAAAACCAACAATTATATCAAATATTTTTGCAAATATTAATAAAATTTATGATAAATTTCAACCTGACCTAAATATAAACTTTGGCCCTGAATATTATTTTTTAAATCTCATAGAAGAATTAAATTATAAGATTAATTTTATTAAATATTCTGATAATAATGTATCTATAATAAAAAGACAAAACTTATCAGAAAGAAAAAAAACAAAATTAATAAAATTAAAAATAAGTTTAAAAAATACTTATTTTTACATTTTCCCGAATAGTAAATATAATTATTTAAATCTAAAAATTAACTTTTTTAATTTTTTTAAGTTTCATTTATGCATAGGGAGTACACATGATAAATAAACCTCTAATATCAGTTATTGTTCCTATTTTTAATGCCGAAGATTTTCTTACAAAATGTTTGGATAGTATTATTACACAGACATATGAAAATTTAGAAATAATTTTAATTAATGATGGTTCTGAAGATAAATCTTTGAAAATTTGTCAAGTTTATGCAGAGCTAGACAAAAGAATAATATTAATATCTCAAAAAAATCAAGGTAATTCTGTCGCAAGAAATAAAGGTATTGAACTAGCTAAAGGCGAATTTATTACCTTTATTGATGCAGATGATTTTATAGACTCAAAATTAATAGAATTATTATTGAACTCTTGTTATACTCACAATACTCTTCTTAGTATTTCTGACGGGTATCTATATAAAGATTTTAAAAATATAGTAGAAATAAATGACATAAAAGAACTTACAAATAATAAACTTATTCCATCAAATTATAATAAGATATATCATCATACACCTTGGAGAAAGTTATATCATCGGTCATTGTTAACAAGTATTCGTTTCCCAAAGGATTTATACCACGAAGATATAGGTTTTTGGTACGGAGTAATGAGTGTTAGTCCTAATATTTCTGTAGTTAAGAAACCTCTTTATTATTATCGTCAAAATAATCAAAACAGTATCACCAATAGAGAAATAGATTTTTTAAGACGCAGTTTAGATGGATTAAAAAGTTTTGAATATGGTCTTGAGTTAATTGAACAAAATACAAAAGATGAAAAACTTATAGAAATGATTAATGCTCTTGTAGAATCATATTATGAGTTACCATTTATGTATGGGGACAAAGAATGGTTAAAAAAACAAGCAGAATTTCTTAATAAATTAAAAAAATATAAACCAATATTGAATAAAAGTAATAAAATTAAGCTAAATAAATTATTATGCCCAACATTAATAAAATTAAAAAAACATTTGAAACGGTTTATTGAACCATTTACTAATTTACATAAATGGATCATAGAACCTATTGCAATTATAAGATATGGCTTAATAAGTATTTATGAATATTTATGCTGTAAATATGAGGAATTATGCAAAAAATAATAACTAGTAATATATCAATAATAGTACAAGGGGCTATTGATAAAAAAGAAACTCCAAAATGTTTGAAAAGCATCAGAAAATATCTGCCTGATGCTGAAATTATCCTATCAACTTGGGAAGGCTCTGACGTATCAAACCTTGATGGGTTATATGATATTCTTGTACTCAATAAAGATCCTCAAGCTATTGTGTTTGATAATATTGAAAATAAACCGAATAATTTAAATAGAATAATACTTTCTAGCCAAAATGGGATCAAACAAGCAACTAAAAAATATGTCTTAAGAATAAGAAGCGATTTAGTTTTAAAAAATAATAATATTTTAAAATTAAATAATGATTTTACTATTAGAAACTCTGATATTTCTTTATTCAAAGAAAAAATATATGCATTTGAAATATTTTCTATTAAATATGAATACCTAAAAAAAGTCAGACAAAAAACATTATTCCACATTTCAGATTGGTGTTATTTGGGCTTAAAAGAAGATATTGAAGAATTATTTAATATTCCACTTGTAAAAGAACCCGATTTTTCCAAATATTTTGAAGTGCATAAAAAACAAACAAATGATATTTATAGTTCTAGAATGTGGGCAATGTCACCTGAACAGTATATTACATCACAAAATGCAAAAAAAGTTTTCCCTAATTTAAAATTTGAAAATTATCTTGATACATCAGATGAAAATACTGAAATTTCTGAAAAATTTATTATCAATAATTTTAGAATCTTTTCTCAAAAAGAATGGGGTATAAAAAATAATAAAAAGGCTTATAAAAATGTAACAATGCTAATGAGAAGTCCTTTTTCTTATTATTCTAATATTGCTCAAAAAGAAGACTATAAAAAATATTGTGATTCAGAATATACATACAATGAAAATAATTATATTAAAGCAATACATGATTTACCATATTTTGAATCATTAAGAAAACATTTTATTCAGTTTATTTACTGTAAATTTCATAAAAAACTTAGTGAATTTATTTCAATAATTGCGTATTCATTTAAATTTTTAATACATTTAGTAAGGAGTTTTCATGAACGAAATAAAAACTAGTGAAATATCAATAATAGTACAGGGAGCTATTGATAAAAAAGAAACTCCAAAATGTTTGACAAGTATCAGAAAATACCTTCCTGATGCTGAAATTATCCTATCAACTTGGGAAGGCTCTGACATATCAATCATTGATGGATTATATGATATTCTTGTACTAAATAAAGATCCAGGAGCTGTTTTTTATAAAAACAATAATTTTTACCACAATATCAATAGGCAAATAGTTTCTACTAAAAAAGGACTAGAAAAAGCTCATCGTAAATTTATTATGAAAATGCGCTCAGATTTGATTTTAACATCTGATAATTTTTTGAATTATTTTGATAAATTTCCTAATCGAACAGAAGAATACAAACTATTTGAACATAAAGTCATTATTCCTGCCACATTTACTAGAATTAAGTATAAAAAAGGAAGCATTTATACACCATTTTTCATTTCAGATTGGTGGTTTTTTGGACTTAATCAAGATATAAAAAAATATTTTGATGCAATTGATATAGTTAAAGAACCTGAATTTTCGAAATATTTTGAATTAGTTTCTAATAAAAAAACACCACTTAACGGATACACAACAAGATTCACTCCGGAACAATATTTTGGATTATCTGCTTTTGGCAAAGAATTTGATGATATTCATATGAACGACTTAACAGATGTTTCAGAAGAACTTATTAATAAATCAAAAATTGCAATTGTGAATAATTTTATTGTTCTTGAATATAAACAACACGGAATATTTACAAATAAATATTTATCAAGCAAAGATGAAAAATATTTAGGAGAGTATTATTGTTCGTTATACAACAACACAATATATAAATCTGAATATAAAAGATTACTTGATTGTAATTATCCTTTTGATTCAGAAAAAGAACTCAAATTGTTAAATTCAAAATCTTACATTAAAAAATTAAAACTACATAAATATACAACTATGTTAACTGACAAAACTATCAAATTTTCTAAAAAGTTAGAAAAAATATTTATTTCAATACCACTTACAAGTATTGATTATTTAATATGTTTTTTACGAGAAAGATTTAATAAATAAGGAAATTATAATGAATGAACAGGAAATTAAACAAATAATTGGAAAAAAGATTAAAAATAAAAGAAGAGAATTGAAATTAACACAAGAACAATTAGGACTAGCTATTGGAATTAATCAAAGACAAGTAGCACTTATTGAAAAAGGACGTTCTTTTCCTATGCTATCAACGTTTGTTAAATTAGCAGAGTTTTTTGAATGCGAAATAACAGATTTATTCCCTGATGAAAAAATCGATACTTTAGATGAGTCAAAAATAAAATTTATTGAACTCATAAAGAATAGTTCTCTTGAACAATTAAATAAGCTTTATTCAATTTCAAAAATAATTTTTGAATAAGATAATATTTTATATAAAAAATTAAGGAGTCATTGTATATATTTTAACTGAAAGAGAATTAGAAATTCTAAAATATGTATGTCTTGGATTTAATAATAGAGAAATCGGAGAAATATTATTTATTACAAAACATACTGTTAAAGTTCATGTTTCATCAATTATATATAAACTAAAAGCTAGAAATAGGACTGAAGCTGTTTATATAGCTGTAAAAGAAAAAATAATAAATTAATTTTATTCAAAATATATTCTATCAACTAATTCATCAGGCAAAAATTGTTGTTTGTAATCAGGATTAGAGTGAGTATATACATAATCTACTCCAAATCCATATTTTGAAGCATCTTTATAATGTGCATCTCTTAAATGCATAGGCGGAGGATAGTCTTTTCCGGATTGAATATCAGCTAATGCTTCATCTATTGCACAAATTACTTTATTTGATTTCGGAGCTTTTGCTACATATATTACTGCCTCTGCAAGAGGAATTCTTCCTTCCGGCATTCCTAACAACTCAACAGCCTTATATGCATTAACTGCCACATTCAAAGCATTTGGATCTGCCATCCCAACATCTTCGGCTGAACATACAATTAATCTTCTTGCAATAAATCTTGGATCTTCGCCAGCCTCTATCATCTTAGCTAAATAATATATCGCACCATTTACATCGGAGCCCCTCAAACTCTTTTGAAATGCCGATGCACAATCATAATGCTCTTGTTTTGAATATCTTGTATTTCTTTTTTGAGTAATACTTTCTAATATTTCTATATTCAATAATCTTGTATTATTAGAAAAATTACTTGCAAAATATGAGTTCTCAACCATATTTAATGCACATCTTGCATCACCTCGTGCATTATTTACAATAAACTTTATTACCTCATCATCATATACTATTGGTTGATATGTTTTTTCTAAATACTGAAATCCTCTATCAATAATTTTCCCCATACTATCATCATCAATAGAATTCAATCTTATTATCTGAACTCTTGACATCAATGCAGGTACAACCTGAAAAGATGGGTTTTCAGTTGTAGACCCTATTAAAA
>CALVEW010000079.1 GCA_944326645.1 Candidatus Gastranaerophilales bacterium | reverse complement strand
ATATCAATTTGTGAAGACTGTTGGAACAATAAAGATTTCTTTGATAGAACTCTTTATTCAAAAGACCCAATAGAAGAACTTGCGCAAGAAAAGCCTGATGTATTTGTAAATTGTTCAGCATCTCCAAGCAGGGCTAAAAAAGAACAGTTAAAACATAATATGTTATCATTCACAGCAAACTCTTATAAAATACCAATGGTTTATGTAAATCAAGTAGGTGCAATTGATAACAGTTCATTTGAAGGTTCAAGCAGAGCATTTTCTCCTGATGGAGCATTAATAGCCAGAGCAAAATCTTTTGAAGAACAATTCCTTATTGTAAATCCACTAAAAAAAGTAGGGAAAATTTATCCGCTTACAAAAGGTTTAGAAAAAACTCTTACAGAACAAAAAGTTTTCACATTAGAATACGAAAACGACCTTGAAAGAACATACAGAACAATTACTCAAGGAATTAAAGATTATTTCAATAAAACAGGATTTGAAAGAGCTGTTCTAGGACTTTCAGGAGGCTTAGATTCTACTGTTTGCGCAGTTTTATTAGCTGATGCATTAGGCAAAGAAAATGTATTTGGGATAAGTATGCCATCTAAAATAACAAGTAATGAAAGCAGAAGTGATGCAGAAATACTTGCTAAAAATTTAGGTATTAATTTTGCAGAAGTTCCTATCAAGGATATGGTAGATACGACAAACAAAATGTTTGTGACATTATTCAATGAAGTAGAAGCAAAATGGGATTGCAGATACAAGCAATCATTCACACAAGATAATATTCAAGCTCGTTCTCGTGCAATGTATTTATGGGGAATAAGCAACGAATTCGCAAAATGTTTACCGATTGCGACTTCTGATAAATCAGAATTATACATGGGATATGCAACAATAAATGGCGATATGTCAGGAGGTTTTGCACCTATTGCAGATGTACCTAAAACCAAATTATTTGCATTTGCAAGATGGCTTAATAAGAATAGAAAAGAAAAAAATGCTATTCCAGAAGCAATTATACTTAAAAAACCTGGTGCAGAATTAGCAATAGACCCTAAAACAGGAAAACCATTGATTGCAGAAGATGCGCTTATGCCTTATGAATTTTTAGACGAAATAATTTGGAGAGTTGAAAATAAACACGAACACTATTGGGATTTAATGAATACAACTTTCCAATATGAGAAGAAAAACTCTGTTTCAAAAGAACAAAAAACAGAATGGCTTGATAAATTCTATAGAAGAATGTCAACTGCCCTATATAAATGGTCAATCTTACCACCATCTGTAATTGTTGAATCACGTTCTATTAACAAATATGATTACAAACAGCCTATAACATCTTCAAGAATCAACTATAAAGGTTTATCAAGAGATGAAATCAGAGGAATATTAAACGAAACGATTTAAGAAATTTGTTAATAAAACAGGAATAAATGAAGCATCTAAATCCGTAAAATCAAATACTAACTCATTGATTCCTGAAGCAATTAATTCATCAACTCTTTCGAAATCATGCATAACTTTGTCTTCAAACATATGCATACGGCAGAAACCATCACAAGTGAATGGTATTATTTTCTTCAATGATGGGTCTTTGAGTGCAAAATTACCTTTATGACAAGGTGCTTTGCAAGATAATCTTGAAATTACTGCACTATCGCTATTTAATGGACAAAGCCCTGATGATGGAATACGTTTATTCCCTGCTATTGTATATTTTTTATTTGGTATAACATTTTTTAGTTTTTTAGCTGTTTTAATTACATTATCAATATTTTCAAATGATGTAAAATCGACAGTATCAATAGGATGCAAATTATTTAAACAATTAATAGACATACTATTTAATAAATTAATTGCTTGTCCTATTTCAATTGGGAATCTGTTTAAATCAGAATCATTAATCAAAGCCCAAAAATATCCAATATTATTAATAATTATTGATGATGGATGAGGTTCCATTAATACTAAACTTTTAACATATTCATAAACTCTGTCAAAATCTCTTTCTATAAGTATTCTAGGAGTTGAAAGCTGAAATTTTATATCATTTTGCGAACAGAATTTTTTAACCTTCATTATAATTTCATTAAAGCTACTTTTTGATAAATCAGCAGTAGAAAGAATTTCTCCGTATTCTATTGAATAAATTGGATTATAACCCAGTTTTTTAATAAATGATTTAATCTGATTAATTTGAGCTAATTCTGTTAAACGTAGATTAATTCTTGGAAGATTTTCGATTGGTTTTTCAAGCACTTCTTTTTTTAACCTTGAACGTTTAACTTCCCACTCATAAGGAATAATGTTTCTACTAAACTTAAAATCTCGACCTGCAGCACTTATCATATCACCTGAAAAATGGTTTGTTTGATAAATACTACGTCTTACATGTTTGAATGGAAGTTTTTGATTTTTAAACATCTTAGGTTTATCAAGAATTTTTTCTACTAATTCTAAACCGTCTAAAATATCCTCAGATGTTGCAAATTTACCTTTTATAACAACGCTGTCTATTGCATCTAGTTTTTCTAATTCTTCTGCACACCAAGGAAGATTATCAGAATCAACAGCAAGAGAAAGATTAGTATATTTCTTTATCTTTGCAATATTTTTCATATAAATTTCTTCGGTTACGATTAATTTATTAACCTTATGGAAATTATTAACAAAATCTATGCCTGATAAATTATGTATATCGAAATAAGAATCAATAATAATATCAAAAGGAAGATTATAACATTTGATTGCCTCAATAATTGCAAAACTGTTTATAAAAATACCATCTATAGCAGTTTTACGAAGATATTTAATCATATTTTTAATCTCAATTAAATCTTCTTCTGTAATATTATGCTTAAAATTAACATATATACGACAATTATTTTTATGAGCAGTCTCTATAAATTCGTTAAAATACTCATAGTTATTGAAAAACTTATGATGATAAACGTAAAAATCTCGACAAGAAGTATGTGGTAAAAAAGCCTCTATATCTTCCGGTTTCTTAATTGGTGCAACAATTGAAATCTTCTTCATAGAGATATTATAAATTTTCTATTAAATAAAATCAATATAAATTTAACATCATTATTGCTGATTTTTATACAAATTGAATAATGCTAATTGTTCGGTTACTGTTTTCATATCCTCAACGGTCATCTTATTTTGCCAAATTTGTTGAGTCAAATCTGAATCAATTGCATTTTTTGTATCTTTATTCTGAGCTAGTGTAGCCTGTTCATTAAAAAGAACTTCTTGATTAGATTGCATTTTTTTATTTAACAAATCTACTCTGTTTCCTATAAAACTTTGTTGATTTGCTATTTTAGTTTTATCAGTTGGATCAGTTATTGGAGTTCCAAATGTTCCTCCTGAGAATGTTGTTAAATCACCTATATTATTATTTTGTTGAAAAGCAAGAGCGCCTTGATTTGCATTATTCCAAATACTAAATTCTGATTGACTATTTTTATAACTTCTATTAGCACTCCAAACTGTATTTGATTGACGTTGAACTGTATCAGATGCAGCATACCAATCTTTAAATAATTGTGTAGACTTTGCACGTCCATCTGCAAACTTGGCTTTTAACTCTTCAAGTTTTGCTTTATTTCCTTGCAGACTTGCATCAATTCCTGCTTGAATATCTTTGTTTCGTTGTTCTATTTGATATTTTACATATTCTGTTTTTTGCTCAGGTGTTAAACTTGCAACATCTGTTGGGCTTAACATTGAATAATCTATATTTTTGTTATTATCAACTGCCATATAATTATCCTCATAATTTTCCTATATATATACAAAGTATATACTCGTCGAAAAATTGACTTTTATGAGAGCAATTATTAAGAATTGTTAAAACATTTATCGTTTATTGTTTCAACCTTTTTATTATAATCAGGGGTTATTTTTTGAGGTTTTGATTTTGAAATAGCATCTAAAAATACTTTATCTGTAAAATTCACATCACATCTTGCAGGAACTATTAAACCTGATTTTGTCATTTTTTCAATATTATCTTTAGAGGATAAATATTCTACAAATTTCTGAGCAGAAGCTTTATGTTTTGAAGATTTTGATATCGCCCAACCTGAAGCATCACAAGGTACAATCCCCGGAAAAGTTACAACACCCCAAGCGAATTTTGCATCAGTTGTATATTTAGGGACAAGCCATCTACCTGATAAATGCATCGCGAGTTTACATTCTAAAAACATTTGACCTAGAGTTTTTGAACCGACATCGGATTTTGATGGAGCTATATGGTATTTATTTGCAAGATTTTTATAAAACAACATGCCGGCATTTATATTATCGATATTTCCGCCAAAGGATATTATATAAGGCATTGCATAATATACATCTTCTTCATAACTTATACCAAATGTATTTTTATCAGTTAATTTTTGAGCTGTTAACAATAAATCATTTACACCCCAATTGGAATTAGGATATGGTATATTGTGTTTATCAAAAATATCTTTATTGTAGTAGATTACAAGATTAGACACATCTCGAGGAACAGCGAGTAATTTATTATTATAAGATAGAGCCTCTATTGATTGCTTATAATATTTAGAGGTATCAATATAAAATGGTTCTAAATAATTGGCATAAACAGGTAAATTAAGATTATTTATAAAAATAACATCAGGAGCAAGATTTGACGCAAAAAGAAGATGTATTTTTTGAAAATAATTTTGTGGAATATGAAGTAATTCTATTTTAATCTTAGGATTATTAATTTCAAAATCTTTTATAATTGGGGTTAAAATAGCCATTTCAGATGCTGAGCCCCAAGTAGAGAATTTAATTACTTCTATATCAGATTGTTTTTGAGTACAACCTGATAGAAATAAACAAATTAATACAAAAAATAGAACTAATCTTTTCATCATAAATCAATTAAATGGCTCATCTTTTTATCAGAAACTTCAATAACCATTTTGTAGAGTCCAATTCTTACTATATAACGATATGTAGATTCAGACAATTGTTCAGCCGGTTTTATATAAATATTGTTATTAACAAATTCATCAAAAGTTTTTAGAACAAATATTTCATCTTTAATATACCCAATTAAAGATGAGAAGTTTTCAAAATTAACCAAATAGAAACCACTCACACTATTAACAGCTGTATGAGCAAGAACTGTTAAACCATCAACGGTTGTTTCATATTCACCTCTTAGTTCATCAAATACAGAATCATCCTGTTCATCATCTGATTCGTAAGTAGCTTCATCTTCAAATACAATGTTATTATTACGTAGTTCATCAAATATACTATCGTCATCATCAACAGATTGCTCAAAATCATTAATAAAGCCATCAGGTTCATAATTATCAATAATCTCTTCAGGTTCTTCTGTTGTTTTGTCCTCAATAGGTTCTTCAACAACCTCTTCAGGTTCTTCTGTTGTTTCTTCCTCAATTGGTTCTTCAACAACTTCTTCTGCCTCTTCTGTTATTTCATCTTCAATTGGTTCTTCAACAACTTCTTCTGACTCTTCTGTTATTTCTTCCTCAATTGGTTCTTCAACAACTTCTTCAGGTTCTTCTGTTGTTTCTTCTTCAATTGATTCTTCGATAACTTCTTCTGACTCTTCTGTTGTTTCTTCTTCAATTGGTTCTTCGATAACTTCTTCAGGCTCTTCTGTTGTTTCTTCCTCAATTGGTTCTTCAATAACTTCTTCAGGCTCTTCTGTTGTTTCTTCCTCAATTGGTTCTTCGATAACTTCTTCAGGTTCTTGTTGATTTATAAACTCGTCAATATTTTGGTTCAAAGGATTTTCATCTATTGTATCTTCATTTTTACTTGAAACATCTAGCATCTCAGCAAATGCTACTTCGCTTGAGTTATCTAATACATTATTTTCTTCATTTTGTTCTACTTCTACATAACTATCTTCTATTTCAGAATTAGGAACAGAAATATCTGTAATTTCTTGTTCATTAAATTGATTAATTTTTTCAATTTGCTCTTTTATTCTTTTGTTCATAAGAACAATGAAAAATATAACAATAATAGGGAAGCCAATAGCAGATAGTATTAACAACAATTTTACCAAACTGTTTTTAATATTTATTAAATCTGCAAGAGCAATTAAATTAGAATGAATTTTATTTACTAAACTCTTTGAATACTTATAAACTCGATTTTGTTTTATTATAGACTTTAACCCAACCTTTGGTTTCACAGTCTGTTGTGGTTTTGGTTGAGTTACAGGTTTTTGTTCAACTTTTGGTTTCACAGTCTGTTGTGGTTTTGGTTGAGCTACAGTTTTTTGTTCAACTTTCGGCTTCACAGTCTGTTGTGGTTTTGGTTGAGTTACAGGTTTTTGTTCAACCTTTGGCTTCACAGTCTGTTGTGGTTTATAATTCTTTGGAATAACAATCGTTTGGTCCTTTACATTTAATCCTGCTGTTGCACAAATATTAATAGGTTTTGGTGAAACAATGGTTATTTTAGTATACCCCTTACACCCACCTTCTACATAAGGATGAGTGTTTATTGTTACTCCGGATACTTCATTTGAAACTCCGTTTAATATTGGTTTTCCTGTCAATAAATTCTGAGTTTCAGGCAACAAAATAACATATGTATTATTAGATTTTTCATTAACATATATTGGTCGATCATAAGGTTTAGCAGTAATTACCTTTACATTTACTGAACCATTAGAATCTTTATTAAGTTTTAAATTTACAACACTATTCTTAAACTCATCACCTAATACAGGATTCAAAGTTATCAAAGCTGCACATAATATTAACGCTCTTTTTGCAAATCTACACTTCATTCCAAAACCATTTTAACACAAGATAAACAATTATGTACAATTGTAACAAATATTTGAAGTTGTGAAATCAATAAAAAAAAACAAACTTTGTATAAGAGTAAGAGATAAACAAGAGAGCAAAATTAAATTGCAAAATTAATCCATTAGGATTTATCTCAAAAGACAATCAGAGTAATAACATAAAAAGAAAGGAGTCAGTTTTTGAAAGTTACATTAAAGAATAAAGATGTAATAAAAATCAAAATCAGTCATAGATATTTTGATACATGTTAAGAAAAACTGATTTTTAGGCTACACAAGACTGAGGAGAAAAACGTTTAAATAAAAAAATAAGTTAAAAGATTAAAATCTTTGGGAGCGCAAGATGAGTACAATATCACAATATACATTTACAAATGCATTTAACACAGATAAATTAACACAAAGACAAGTTCAAGAAATGGGTGTACAAAGCTATACCATCCAAGCAGCAGATACTGATGGAAATGGCGAATTAACCTTTGAAGAAATAATAGCTAATACAACTCTTTGTGATGAAATAATGGCATATATTGCATCAACAAATGCAACTACTCAACAAGCGGCACCTAAAGAAATGGAACAAACACCTCAAAAAGAACCTAGTATTTCTTATGAGGCATAATATAAATAAAATTTAATAAAAATAAATTAGCTAAGACGTATCAAAATTGGTACGTCTTAGGTTTTTATTGTATAATCACTTTATGGGTATTTATTTTTTTTATGGGGATGAAGATTATCTAATCGATGAAGAACTAAAAAAGTATAGAGATAAACTCGATTCTAGTTTTTCTGCGATGAATTATATAGTATACGATAACCCCAATTATACTGATTTTATAGCAATTTTGCGAACTCAACCTATGACGTTCGGAAAACTTATGGTAGTTATTAATTTTGAACAAATA
>CALVEW010000078.1 GCA_944326645.1 Candidatus Gastranaerophilales bacterium | reverse complement strand
AGTATTATAGGGGCTTTAGATAGAAATATAAAAAAATATGGAATAGAAAAACCAACATTATACTTAGAGCCGGGACGCAGTATAATATCAACTGCAGGTGTGACATTGTATAAAGTTGGAAGTTCAAAACAAGTTCCAGGCATGACAAAGTATGTCTCAGTTGATGGAGGTATGGCTGATAATCCTCGTCCAAGTATGTATGAGGCAGAATATTATGCTGAAGTTGCTAATAAAAAGGATAATGTACAAGTTGAAAAAGTAACAATTGCCGGTAAATTTTGTGAATCAGGTGATATTCTAATTAAAGATATAGAATTACCAAAGCTTAAAGCCGGTGATATAATTTGTGTTTATAATACAGGTGCATATAATTATTCAATGGCAAGTAATTATAATAGGTCAACAAAGCCTGCAATGGTACTTGTAAATAATTCACAATCTGATATTATTATATATAGAGAAACTTTAGAGGACTTAGTTTCTCATGACAATATTCCTGGCAGGTTGATATAATGATTGAGAACTTATTAGTATTAATTCAAAAAATTTTCAGTTTTCAGTTTTCTCTTGATTGGGTAAACGTAATAGAGCTTGGAATAATTGTATCTATCGTTTTAGCATTTTATAAGAAATTTATTCAACATACTCCTGCTGAAAAACTTGTCAGAGGTTTAATGTTTTTAGTTTTTGCTTGGATTTTAGCTGAAATACTAAATATTTTAGATTTAAAAATTCTAGGTATGTTTTTAAAATCACTAGTTGCATTAATCTCTTTAAGTTTAATTGTAATTTTTCAGCCGGAATTAAGAAGGTTTTTAGGGTATTTAGGACAACCCGGATATATCGGTAAGACATTATTTGGGTTAAAATTAAACCAACAATCTGCAGATGATAATATTGATGTAATAAAAGAAGTTGTTGAAGCTGTAAAATATTTAACAAAAACGAAGACAGGTGCATTGATAGTATTTCAAAATGAATATAGTCCGACAGCTTATTCAGATGTCGGAACAAAATTGAATGCAGATGTTTCAACAGAACTAATATTAACAATTTTCCATACAAATACTCCTCTTCATGATGGTGCAGTTGTAATCAAGAATAATAAAATTTTATCTGCAGGTGTTCTTCTTCCTCTAACAGAAGATCCAAAGTTAAGTTGGAAATATGGAACTCGTCATAGAGCAGCAATTGGGTTATCAGAAGTAAGTGATTGTGCTTGTTTAGTTGTTTCAGAAGAAACAGGAGATGTTTCATTATGTATGGATGGCTCATTAAAAAAATATGAAGATTTAACAACTTTTAAAAATGATTTAGCATCAATATTAGGTATAGAAGGTTCAGAAGCTCAACCTGTAAAAAATAATATATTTGATAATTTTAATCGTTTTTTAAAAAATGATAATAATAACGAGGGTAAAGCTTAATGAATTTTTTTCATAGGTCTGAAATTAAACCTAAATCGAAGAAAGAACTTATAAAAGAGATTATTGTTCAAGTAATATGGTTAACAATAGGTTCAATAATTGTTGCTTTTGCCTTAGAATCTTTCATGTTACCTCATAAAATATTTGATGGTGGTGTTATTGGTATTTCAATGATGTTGAGTTATTTAACTCATACTCAGTTAGGATTATTGATTTTTATAATAAACCTTCCTTTTATGGTTTTAGCATTCCATAAACTAGGGAAACGCTTTGTTTTTCAGACATTATATGCCGTGACAATTTTATCAATTGCGACTAATATGTTTCATTGGGAAATCGCAACAAAGGATTCACTACTAGCTCCTGTATTTGGAGGAATAATTTTAGGGACAGGTGTAGGATTAATATTAAAAAATAACGCATCATTAGATGGTACTGAAATTATGTCAATTGATTTATCTCAGAAATTTTCATTTATGACTGTTGGAGAATTTTTAATGGGATTTAATCTTATTATTTATTTGGCAGCAGGTATAATGTTTGGTTGGGATAAAGCAATGTACTCAATTTTAACTTACTTTATTGCATCAAGAACTATCGATGTAGTAATGGAAGGTTTAAATAGTTCTAAAGCTGTAAGAATAGTTTCTCAAAAGTACAGAGATTTAGGTAAGGCAATAATGAAGGAACTAGATGTAAGTGTTACATATATACGCAGTCGTGGTGGGTATTCCGGTTTAGATAATGTAATAATCTTTTGTGTAGTTTCTCGTGTTGAGATGGCTAAACTTAAACAACTTGTAAAAGATATTGACCCTAAAGCTTTTTTAGTAGTAGAAAATGTTCATGAAGTAGAAGGTGTAAGAGTTAAAAAGAAATAACATACTGGACAAGTAAGTAAAATTATTATAAAATGATACAAAAGGAAGAGAAAAGATATGGCAAAAAATAATGATACTATACCAATAGAAGTTTGTATATTAACAGCAGATCATGATATCAAAGGAACTGTTCATGTTTCAAAATATACAAATACTAATAGAGAATTAACAGATCTATTGAATGATAGAGAAAGACGTTTTTTAGCTGTAACAAATGCAGAAATTTATTCAAGAAATTCAAAACAACCACCAAGAAGATATAATTTTTTAGAAATCCATATGGATTATGTCTTAATGGTACATCCTACATCTCAAGCAGTATTTAAAGAATCAGGAAAAACTCAAGAGGATATTGCAAGATTTAGAGAATTAAGACTAAAATTAAATCAAACAAAACCTTTTTAGTAGAATTTTATTGTATTTCATTAGGTAGAAGATAGGATTAGTTATGAAAAGAACAATATTAATTATAACGATACTTTTTATCGCTGTAATATCTACAGCTTGTATAAATAATTTTGCTGTTCAAGAACTAAATAATAAGGCTCAAGTATACTTAAATAATGGCGATTATGAATCTGCAATTGATAGGTTAGAAGCAAGTATTGATTTAGATAATACAATATTTGAAACACATTATAATTTGGGTGTTGCTTATATTAAATCAGAACGATATTCCGAAGCAATTAAAACATTATCAAAAGCTATAGAAATAAATAAAGAAAATGCTGATTCTTATTATTCATTGGCTGTTGCTCAAGAATCATATGCTAATGAAATGTTAGAATTGAACGAAAATAATAGTGTTGCTTCAAAGTCAGATGATGATAGTGAAGAAATTGATGAACCTTCAAATAAGAAAATTGATGATACTGCAATTAAAATGACTCCGGAACAAAGAAAAATTGCAGCTATAGAATTATATACAAGTGCGATTTCTTCATATAAAAAATATTTAGAAATAGATGGCAAAGCCAAAGATGCTGAAGATATTAAAAATCAAATAAAATCTTTAGAAGAAGAATTGAGAGAGTTAGGTCAGCAAGTATAAATGGATGTTTTTTGTTCCCCTGGTCGTATAGCTTTTTCAATCCTAGGGTTTGATATATATTATTATGGGATTTTTATGGGGCTTGCAATATGTTTTTCTTTGTTAGTTTCCAATTATATCTCTAATAAGTATTATAAGTATCAGGATGTTGTTCTTGAGATTGCACCAATGGTTTTATTATTTGGTGTTTTGGGTGCAAGGTTATATTATTGTATTTTAAATTGGGACTATTTTATTGTGCATCCATTTGAGGTTCTTGCTATAAGAAATGGTGGTTTATCAATACATGGTGCAATATTAGGAGGTATTTTGGCATTGTATTATTTTGCAAAAAAATCCTCTAATTATAAATTCTCAGATTTATTAGATTTATTTAGCTATTCTTTACCTTTAGGTCAAGCAATTGCAAGATGGGGGAATTTTTTTAATTCAGAAGCATTTGGCTACCCAACCAATTTACCTTGGAAATTATTTATTCCCGTTGAATATCGTCCTATAGAATACACAAATAATGAATATTTTCATCCAACTTTTTTATATGAGTCATTTTTAGATGTGTGTATATTTTTAATTCTGATATATTTATTGAATAAAAAAAATAAATTAAAATCAGGTACTATTTGTTGCATATATCTGATACTTTATTCTATTGTGAGAATATTTGTAGAAAGTTTTAGAATCGACTGTGTTAAAACAATATTTGGAATTCAATTTCCAATAATTGTATCATTCCTAATACTCATCTCTAGCTTATTTTATATTTTCAAGAAACGTTTTTAGCTCATTTCTATTTATTGTTTGTTGAGTTGATGCATTTAAGTCTTTAATTGAAATAGTATTATTGGCGATTTCATCTTCTCCAAGGATAAGTGCATAATTTGCAACTTTAGAAGCTTTTTCCAATTGCTTAGTAAATTTTTTGTTAGTCATATCAAAATCAGCACTTATTCCATTGTTTCTAAGTTCTGCAATAAGTTTTATCGTTTCTTCAATATTAGTAGATACTACATAAGCAGTAAGTTTTTTATTTTTTTGTTCTTCTAATAAAGAGAATAGTCTTTCCATTCCCATAGCAAAACCAACAGCAGGAGTATCAGGTCCACCTAAATTTCTAACAAGAGAATCATATCTTCCTCCGCCACAAACAGCATTTTGAGAGCCAAGGTTATTTGATTTTATTTCAAAAACAGTTCTATTGTAATAATCTAAGCCTCTAACCAATAGTTTATTTACTGTGTAATTTATACCAAGATTATCTAAATACATTTTTAAAGTATCAAAATGTTCTGCACAATCTTTACATATAAAATCAGATTGAATAACTTCTTGTATTTCTGGTTTTGCGTAAATTTCCTTGCACGATTCTACTTTGCAGTCTAATAATCTAAGTGGATTTTTGTCAAATCTGTTTTGGCAATCTTCACATAGTTCACTTAAATAAGGTCTTATAACCTCTTTAAGCTTAGTTTTAAATGTTTCCCTGCATTCAGGACAGCCTAAAGAATTTATTTCAACATCTAAATCATGTAACCCAAGCATATTAAGATATCTAATAGCAACAGCAATTGCTTCTGCATCTGCAGTAGGTTGTTCAATCCCAAACATTTCCATTCCAACCTGATGGAATTGTCTTTGTCTTCCTGCCTGTGGTCTTTCATATCTAAACATTGGACCTTTGTACCAAAGTTTTACAGGTGCACTAAGTCTATGCATCCCATGTTCAATAAATGCACGAACAACTCCTGCAGTATTTTCCGGTCTTAAAGTTAATGAACGTTCACTTTTTTCAAAGGTATACATTTCTTTGTTAACAATATCTGTAGTATCTCCAACCCCACGAGCAAATAATTCTGTCGCTTCAAAAATTGGAGTTCTAATTTCGCTATAACCTGCATAAGAAAAAACTTCTAAAGCTTTTTGTTCCATAAAATGCCATAATTCAATTTCTGATGGCAGAATATCTTTTGTGCCTTTTTGAACTTTAATAATGTTTCCCATACTTTGATTATATTAAGACAGTAGTATAAAGTCAAATCTTGTCTACGTTAATACTCTATTGTATAATTATTTTACAGATTTTATAGTGAGGTGTAAATTTGACAACAACAATTGCAGTAACAGGGAAAAGTGGTAGTGGTAAGACTACAATTGTAAAATCTTTTTTAAAGTTAATAAATGAATTTTTTCCTGATAAGTCTGTATTGATATTAGATAATGACTTATCAAGTGAGTTTGGTCATAGTTATGGATTAGATATAAGAAATACAATTTATGGTATTCGTAGCGGTAAACACGAATATAAAACAGGAATTCCACAACATATGACAAAGCAAGAATATGTTGAATGGGCAATGGAAGATATTATATATACATTAAATGATAATACTGATATATTAGTATCATGGTTCATAGGTTCAAAAGATTGTCGTTGTCCAATTACAGCACAAATTAATGATGCAGTATTAAAAGTTATTAACAGATATGATTATGTAATATTTGATTGTGAGTTTGATTTAAAATATTTGAATCAGTTGGTTGATATAGATATTGATTTAACTGTAATCGTTGCAAATCCAACAGAAGAATCGATTCATTTGGCAAAGCGAATTGAAGAATTCTCATCAAAATATGCAGCAGGCGGTCAAATGGGAGTAATCTTAAATAAAGTTCAAAATCAGGATATGACATCTGTATTAGAGTTATTGAAAAAATATGATTTAGATGTTTTAGGTGTTGTTCCTTTTGATGATTATTTAGTTAATCATTCAGTAGAAAAAGATTCTGATGTTGTATGTAATGCAATAAAAGAATTTTATTATAGGTTAAATTTACCGCAGGTGATATCATGATATTGGATGGTAAGACATTATCAAAAAAAATATTAGAACAAATAAAAATTGAGGTTGAACAATTAGATAAAAAACCTCATTTAGTTGTAATATTAGTTGGTGATGATCCAGCAAGTAAAATATATGTAAAAAATAAGAAAAAGACAGCATTAGAAATTGGTATAAATTCAACCGTTATAGAACTCCCTGCTGATATAGAAGAGTCTGTATTAATTAATAAAATAGAAGATTTAAATAAAGATGAATCCGTAACCGGTATTTTGGTTCAAATGCCATTACCAAAACATATTAATAAAGATAATGTAGTATGTGCAATTGATCCAAAGAAAGATGTTGATTGCTTTACCCCTGAAAATGTTGGAAAATTAGCATTAGGTATGAAACCTTATTTTTATCCTGTTACACCTCAAGGTATATTAATAATGCTAGATTATTATAATATTCCAGTAGAAGGTAAAAATGTTGTAGTAATAGGTCGTTCCAATATAGTTGGAAAACCAATGGCTCAAATGTTATTACAAAGAAATGCAACTGTTACAATGTGTCATTCTCATACAAAAAATCTTGAAGATATAATAAAAACCGCTGATGTAATAATCTCAGCGGTAGGTAAAAAAGTTGTAAGATGTAAGATGGTTAAGTATAAATCTGTTTTGGTTGACGTCGGTATATCAAGGGATACCAACGGCAAATTAACCGGCGATCTTAACTTTTCTGATTTTAAAGATATAAATGAAATTTTAGATTTTGTAGAAGCTTTCTCTCCTGTTCCTGGTGGTGTAGGTCCTATGACTATAGCATCATTGATGATTAATTCATTACTAAGCGTCAAGCATTCCAGTATCCTTAGTCGCATTTCCAAGAGTAGTCTTGAGTGATTCAGCTTGACCTTCTAGTTGTTCAAGTAAAGTACTATATGTCGTTTGCATTAAATCATATTGCATATCTAATTCTGCGTATTCTTCAAGTTTGTCTGGGTCGTAATTAGGGACTTTTAATTCAGCATACTTAAATGCTTTACTACTTGCACCTGTAGATACACCTTTTTGGTTAATAGTTTGCCCTTTAATTTTTACTTCTTCCCCATTTAAAACTTTATCTTCGCAAGTATCGCTGGCATCTGTCCATTGTTCTTCTGCCTTTGTTTGTTTAGATAATTTAGCAGACATAGCTTCATGCTTATCGGCCCATAAAGTGGACTGAAGCTGATTGTAGCTTACCTGCGATTTAACAGATAAGTATTGAGCTAATAATGCTGATACGTCTGCCATTATTAATTAGTCCTCTGATTATACATCTTACATACATATAAAGTATATATTTTTTATCTAATTTCAAAAATAAAGTATTTTGTTACAAAAGTTAATATTATAGTGAAGAAGATAATAGTGAGTAAGTGACCAAGGTTTTATTTAGAATATTAGATATTTATAATTTAAATGAAATAAAAATCTTGAAAATAGAGGGATCCTCCGAAGGAGGAGTATAAAAATAAAATAATTTTTCCCAATAAAAATAAAAAACCGTCAAAATGACGGTTAAAATGTAATTATAGAAGAACTCTGTTTTGAAGATTAAAAATCTTGAAAATAGAGGGATCCTCCGAAGGAGGAGTATAAAAATAAAATAATTTTTCCCAATAAAAATAAAAA
>CALVEW010000077.1 GCA_944326645.1 Candidatus Gastranaerophilales bacterium | reverse complement strand
AAAGGTATGGTAGTATTAATTCTTGAAAACCCTAAAAAAGAAATGATTTATTTTAAAAGAGTAAAAACTTTAGGACAAATTTATAATTTTGATACAGAATATGTAACTCTAGACATATTAAATATAACTAATGGAAAGTGTCAATATAAAGACTGTAAATGTAACAAATATAAATAAATTTATTTTATATAATTTTATAGATAAGTTGAATTAAACCAAGTACCTTTACCCCTTTACCCCTACCTCTATGATATTGCATTACACTTAGGTTCGATATGTATCATTACATCAACTTCGCCAAATTCTGCTCTTAAACAAGCTTCTATTCTATTACATATATCGTGGCTTTCTTTTACTGTCATTGAACCTTTTACATATATAACCAATTCAATATTTTTTCTAGGACCTGATGTTCTTGTTTTAATCTTACAAATTTCATAAACACCATCATCCTGGAATGATTGAACAATATTATTTATTTTGTTTATATCTTCTTCCGGTAAACCTTCGTCTAAAAGATTCCCAACAGCTTTGCGACACAAAACCAAACCTGCATGGAATATCATTACTACGACAATTATTGCAATAATTGAATCTAAAATATGAATATCAGTTAGCTTAATCAATATCATACCTAATGCAACGCCAAGTGAGGTATAAATATCAGTCCTTAAATGTTCTGCATCAGCATACAAAGCAATTGAACCTGTTTTCTTTGCAACTTTGAATAAAATTGTACTTACAACTATATTCACAACCACAGATAAAAACATTACTCCTGCAGCAACTAAAACATTATCAACAACAAAATCACCTGTAATAATTTTATTGATAGCCTCATAAAGAATATAAAGCGCAGCAAGATTAATCAAAACCCCTTCTATTAATCCTGATAAATCTTCATATTTTCCATGTCCAAACTGGTGGTGTTTATCTGCTGATTTTGCAGATTTTTTTACGGCAAAATATGCAATAAATGAAGCTAAACAATCACTCATTGAATGTAAAGCTTCAGATATTATACTTACGGATCCTGAAACAAAGCCTGCAATGAATTTGATAATTATTAAAGCTAAATTTGAAAATATTGAGATTTTAGCAGTATTTTTCTTCAAAATATCATATTCTGTCATAACTTGATTTTAGCACTAATAGCAAAAAAATACGATTATAAGTTTTATACCAATATGACAGATATCTGGTTACAATTAAGACACAAACCTCAACCCTTAGAGAGGGTTAATATTGTGCATTTTAACGATATTCACGAGAATACAAACAATATCGATTCATTTATCACCGCAAGAGATGAGTTTTATAAATCTCACCCTAACGAAAATAATCTTACCCTTGCAGCTGGTGATATGTTCAATAGATTTCCGCAAAACGAAAGAATTGTATCTAATTTTGTCAAAGATTATGTAGATGCAACAGCAACGGGGAACAGAGATTTAGAAAAAGGAAAAAGACTTAGCAAATCAATAAAAAAATATGGATTAGAAAACAAATTTGTAGGAACAAATGTTTATTACACAAGTGATAATCCTCTTAAAAATCAAATTACAGATATAAAAGTTATAAACAATATCGGAATAATTGGGCTTGCTCCTGTTGATTTTCAACCTAGATTAAAAAGAAAAGATAACGAAAATATCAAAACAAAAGACCTTCAAGAATCAATCAAAACCATAAGACAGGAAGTTACAAACCTTGAATCAAAAGGAGTTAATAAAATTATTCTATTAGCTCATACAGGAGAATATTCTGGGCACGGAAAGTATGACAGGCATGATGTTGATTATTACAAAGAGTTTTCTAAAATAGGTGGTATTGATGTAATTATAGGTGGACACGACCATAGGCAAACAAACCGTTGGGAAACATCAGAAAGAGGAGAACCTGTAAAAATCGCATCAACAGGGTTTGCAAAAGATAAAAATTTTGGTGCTAATTTAGATTCATTTGGAGAAATGTCATTAGTATTTGATAAAAATGGTGTATTAAAACCAAATCTTTGTGAAAATAAATTTTTAGATACAGAAAATTATCCAAAATCAAATTATACAAAACAATTCCCACAACATTGGATTAACTGGGGAAAATTAACAGAAAAAACTGTTTCAAAATTCTATAACTGTGTAAACTCAGTCAAACATTTCTTTTCTGGTTCGTAAATTTATTTATAACTGCATTTAAAAATCCTCTTTATACAATAAATTTTCAAATTTATCATATGAATCATAAAACAAATTAATTTTTTCATTAATTACTGTTATAAGAGTTAATACTGCTGTTTCATTTTCGTATATATTATCAACTGAATATTGAAGCAGAATATCATTCAATCCTTTTATGTTTTCCAATATTATGTGTAATTCTTCGCTAATTTCAATAATTTTAAGTTTAATAGGACTTATTAATTTCTCTTGTTTATGCATATTACCTCTAATAATAAAAATATTAATTTTTTTTACATACAATCAGCTTTATATATAATTAATCAGCTTTATATTTAACATATTAACAACATTACATATCTATGTCAATATAAATAGTATGAATTTACGAGAAAATATAAAATCATTATTAGCACTAGAAAATGTAACCCTAACAAAAATTGCGGAGGAAATGACAAAGCGTACAGGGAAAAATTATTCTATGCATAATTTATCCCAAAAACTTTCAAGAAAGACAATTAAATTTGAAGAAATAATTTTAATTTGTGAAATACTTGGTTATAAAATTAAGTTTGAAAAAGAATAGAATGTTATATTTTTCTTTTAAATTTTAAGATTATGAATTATTATAGTAAATATAATTAATACAGGGTAAAAGATGTCCTTTCTAAAAGAACTAGCAGACAATAATGTTGAGACTTCGGGTTAGTTCCTGACTAGAAAGGGGGTCTAATATGGAGAATATCAATTTAACATTAATTTTGCTAATATTGATTTTATACATATTAAAAAATGGCTCTTACCATAAAAGATAAGAACCATTGAGACTTCTCTAGGGCATTTGGCAGGTTGGCAACCTGTCACCCTGTATATATATTATTTACTATATTTTTATTAATGTCAACCTAATAATTAACTTATCTAAACTCAGTCAAACACTTCTTTTCAGGTTCGTAGTCTAAAATTGATTTAGGGTTGCCTGATTCTGTTAAACCAAACACAAATATTTTTCCTTTGCGCTTCTTATCTGAATATAAGAAATTCAAAAGTTCTTTAATCTTTATCTCACATACTTTATTAATTTTATCTAAATCTTCATCAGTCATAGAAAAATATTTTTCTGTTCTATCTAGCTTATCCCCGTAAGCCAAAACAATATCATTTTTTGATAAATCAGCTCTTACTGCATCTAATATTGCATTTTCTGATACAGAATCAATTTTATCCAATGTTCTTAATGTAAATATTGAAAATATTTCAACAGCACCGTATTCTTTACCTGCAATATGCAAACAGTTTTCAATTATTACATCTTGTTTATTGTGATTTAATGTCCCTGAATTAAAAAGAATAAAAGTTAAAACTTTATTTGAAGTTGATTGAGGATTCTTTTTATAAAAATACAATCTATGTTTATAAGCCTTGCCATCAACCAAAAGTTCATCATCAGCATCATCGAATTCTTCTTTTGAATAAATTGCATAACAATCAGAATTTAATTCTTTAGGTAGTAGAATTGTTTTACTGTTATCGAATTTTTTGCTGATTTCTTTTACTTCTTTTTCCATTAGTTCTCCAAGAGATTTTTACCTAATTTCTCAACAGTTTTGATATCTTCTTCAGGAGTTTTCCCTGTTGTTGTTAAATAGTTACCTGTCAAAATACCTTCAACACAAGTTCTTAAAGCCAATTCTTGCTTTTCTTCTGATAATCTCATTCTACCGCCGCAAAATCTTAAAACAGATTTAGGGTTCGCTATTTTAAATATAGCAAGAGTTCTTAAAACATTTTCTTCATCAATTTTATCAAGGTATCCTTCAAAAGGAGTTCCTTCTATTGGCATTAAAATATTAATAGGGATAGATTCAGGTTGAATTTCGGCTAATTCTAAAGCCATTTCAACTCTTTGTTCAACAGACTCACCCATTCCAAGAATTACACCACAGCATAACTCCATGCCATATTTTTTAACTAATTTACAAGTATTTAATCTATCCTGCCAAGTATGAGTTGTACAAACTGATGGATAGTAGCTTTCAGATGTATTAATATTATGATGGAATCTCTTTAATCCTGCATCAGCAAGAGCTTTAGCTTGTTCTTCTGTTAAAATACCGATACTAGCACAACTTCTTACTCCATCAATTTCATTAACACCTTTGATTAGATTTACAACCTTATCAAAATCTTCTTCATCAGGACTTTTTCCGCTAGTTACAACTGCAAATCTAAATGCACCATGTGATTTTGATTCTATAGCAGCCTTTTTAGCTTCTTCAACAGATATTAAAGGATAATCTTCGATATCTGTTCTATAATGAGAACTTTGAGCACAATAACGACAATTTTGTGAACATTTACCGTTTCTTGCGTTTACTAATGAACAAAATTCTATATTATTAGACATATATTTTGAAGATATTTCTAATAATTCATCTAAATCTTTGTTATATAAATCTATTAATTGTTGTTTATCTAATACTGCTTCCATTTTTATCCCTTTATTCTAATCTCTAAAAACTGAAATCACGTTGTCCTGATTCTATTTTTTTGAGATTTTCTCTAACCTTTTCTTTCATTATATCATCTTCGATTTGTTCAATCTCTCTTTCAATTAATTTATCCCCTGCTTTTTTAGTTTCATCAGACGCATAATCTTCTAAATACTCTTTCAAAGTTAATATTGCATTAGGATGACAGAAATGATGGATATTTTTAGCCTTGCAAACATCCATAAAATTATCACCAGTTCTACCTTTTCTATAACAAGCAGTACAGAAACTAGGAACATAACCTAATTCTAAAAGCCAATGAATAACCTCATCAAGAGATCTTCTATCTGTTACATCAAATTGAGCAGATTCTTCAGCTTCTTCTGATGGTTCAGAATATCCACCAACACTTGTTTTAGAACCGCCACTTATTTGTGAAACTCCTAGATGCAACACTCTATCTCTAACTTCTTTTGATTCTCTTGTAGAAACAATCATACCTGTATATGGAACAGCTATTCTTATACAAGCAACAATTTTAACAAAAGTATCATCATCAATACCATTTTCAAAAGCAGACGGATCAATATCATCAGCTTTTCTAATTCTTGGAACACTTATAGTATGAGGTCCAACACCATAAACAGCCTCTAAATGCTCTGCATGCATTAACAATGCCGCAAATTCATATTTATAAGTTGATAACCCATATAATACACCCAATCCAACATCATCAATACCACCTTCCATAGCTCTATCCATAGCTTCTGTATGATATGCATAATTATGTTTAGGCCCTGTTGGATGCAAGTTTTCGTATCTTTCTTTATGATAAGTTTCTTGGAATAAAATATATGTACCAATTCCTGCTTCTTTTAGCTTTCTATAATTTTCAACTGTTGTTGCTGCAATATTAACATTCGCACGTCTTATTGCACCATTTTTGTGATGAACACTATATATTGTCTTTAAAGATTCTAAAACATATTCAATCGGATTATTAACAGGATCTTCACCTGTTTCAATCGCTAATCTTTTATGTCCCATATCTTGTAAAGCTATAACTTCAGCTTTTATTTCCTCTTGTGTCATTTTTTTTCGAGGAATATGTTTATTCTTTGCATGATAAGGACAATATACACAACCATTAACGCAATAATTTGATAAATACAAAGGAGCAAATAAAACAATTCTATTTCCATAATATGCTTGCTTAATATCATTTGCTAATTTGAAAATTTCTTTGTTTTTATCTTCTAACTCACACGCTAATAAAACAGATGCTTCTCTATGAGTTAAGCCTTTCATCTGACGTGCTTTTTCAAGTATTTTATCAATAACTTCTACATTGTTTTTATTTTTTTCAGCATAATCTAAAGTTTCAAGAACTTCATCATTACAAATAAATTCTTCGGCTAATTTTGATTTAGGATTGTACATACCTACTCCTCTTCTTTATAAATACAATAGTATTACTTGAAGAGGAAATGTAAAGCATTAATTAAATATTAAAACCATCCTGAAAAACCAGGTTTAACACCCAATGGAGTAACAGTATTAGAAGTTATATAAGTAGATGTAGGAAAACCATATCCAAAAATTCCACCACCTAAGAAACCGCCTCCTAAGAATGGATTCGTAATTGCAGATGTAAAAGGAGAAAATGTTGTATCAACACCTCTTGCATTCAATTCTACATTCATACGAGTAGCATATGATGGATGTGCCCAAGAAGAAAATCCGCTCGGACTATCGAGATTTACATATAAAGTTTGAAAAGGATCTAAACCCGATCTATACATTCCTAAAGAAGTTAAGCCTCCAAACATAATATTCGAAAAATCAGACACTCCCCAAGCCAAGCCTGTTAGAGCAGCATTTCCAATTGAACTCATGAATCACCTCGTTTTATTATTCTATGTATATATAAAGTATATACTGCTATAAAAATTGACATTTTATTTGAAGTCATGTTACGAATTCTTAACATAAAAAAATAAGAAAATATCCATAACATAGGCCTTATGTGTTTTTAATAGGATTGACAATATTGCTTGAGAGTATAGAATAGTGATAAGAGTAACTTAGTAAAAAGTTAACGTAGTAATACATGAAGAGAAAAGGAGATTAATCTCATGGCACGTGAAAAGTATGAACGTACGAAACCACACGTTAACGTAGGTACAATTGGCCACGTTGACCACGGTAAAACAACATTAACAGCTGCTATTACAGCTACTTTAGCTGCAGCAGGTCAAGCAGAACTAAAAAAATTCGATGAAATTGATGCTGCACCTGAAGAAAAAGCAAGAGGTATAACCATTTCTACAGCTCACGTAGAATATGAAACAAAAGATAGACACTATGCACACGTTGACTGCCCAGGCCACGCTGACTATGTTAAAAACATGATCACAGGTGCTGCACAAATGGACGGAGCAATCTTAGTAGTTGCTGCAACAGACGGTGCAATGCCTCAAACTCGTGAACACATCCTACTTGCTCGTCAGGTTGGTGTTCCTAACTTAGTAGTATTCTTAAATAAATGTGATATGGTTGATGATCCAGAATTACTAGAATTAGTAGAAATGGAAGTTAGAGAACTATTATCATCTTATGAATTTGATGGTGATAACATCCCATTCATCCACGGTTCAGCTTTAAAAGCTTTAGAAGCTGTTCAAGCTAACCCATCAATCGCTCGTGGAGAAGATAAATGGACAGATAAAATTTGGGAATTAATGGATGCTATCGATTCTTACTTCCCAACTCCAGAACGTGATTTAGACAAACCATTCTTAATGCCAATCGAAGATATCTTCTCAATTACTGGTCGTGGTACAGTTGCTACTGGCCGTGTTGAACGTGGTATCGTTAAAGTTGGTGATGAAGTTGAATTAGTTGGTCTTGGCGAAACTAAGAAAACAACTGTTACAGGTGTTGAAATGTTCCGTAAATCACTAGACCAAGGTCAAGCTGGTGATAACGTAGGTGCTTTATTAAGAGGTATTGATAAAACTGAAATCCAACGTGGTCAAGTTTTAGCAAAACCTGGTACTATTCACCCACACACTAAATTTACAGCTAACGTTTACGTTCTAACAAAAGATGAAGGTGGACGTCATACTCCATTCTTCCCAGGATACCGTCCTCAGTTCTATATCAGAACAACTGACGTAACCGGTTCAATTAAATTCGACGGCGAAATGGTTATGCCTGGTGACAACGTTGTAATGGAAGTTGAACTTATTGCTCCGGTTGCTATCGA
>CALVEW010000076.1 GCA_944326645.1 Candidatus Gastranaerophilales bacterium | reverse complement strand
AAGCTAATGTATTAACACCAAAACCTGCAGCCAAACCAGCTAATGCACCTTTTGTATTACGAGTTTTTTTATTTTTTTGAGTATTTACAACACTACCCGCTTGAGAATAATCTACATTTACACTATTCATACACACACCTTTTTCATTTTCTTATATTTTTATAAAAAAAAATTTTTAATTAAAATTGCTATTTTGTAAATAAATATTAAAACACTGCATAATATATACAGTGTTTTAATTTAAATTATGAATATTAAATTTTAATTTATGTAGTTATTCTTCTAATTCTTTATCATTAATTTCGTCTTCAGAGTCATCTTCATCTTCGATGTTTTCACCATCTGATTCTTCTTCATCCAAATCTTCATCTTCAGAATTTTCATTATCATCAGAATCTTCGTCTTCTTCACTTTCCTCTGAATCATTTTCTAATTCTTCGTCATCTACTTCATTCTTTTCATCTTCAGCTTTTAAAATTTCTTCAATTTCTTTTTCATCTTTAGCTCTGATAACAGGAATTGAAAGCATTAAAGCCATTTGATCATCTTCTTGTGCTAAATTTAAATCAAGAAGCTCTCTATCTAGTTCAAGATATTTTGATAACAAATCAATAAGTTCGTTTCTCATTCTTTCCATAATAGCAGGTGAAAGATTTGTTCTATCTTGCATTAAAACTAATTTAAGCCTATTACAAGCAACATCTTTTGCAGATTCTTTATCCTTATTTTCAGCCTGATGGAAGAAACTTAAGACTTTGTTATACAAACTTGCAAAAAGATCTTTCATTCTACACCTTACCTTTCAACTTAGTAAATAAGTTTTTGATTTTATCAACAATCCCTTTTGGTTGTCTTAAATCAAGGAAAGGTACATCTTCCCCCATAATACGTCTTGCAACATTTCTATAAGCTTGTCCTGCAAGTGCATTATCATCATTAACAATAGGTTCACCTTTATTAGTAGAAGTTATAATTCCTGTATCTTCAGGAATAACACCAATTAATTCTGCTGATAAAATTTCTACAACATCTTCTACACTCATCATATCATTTGACTCAATAAGATTTGGTCGAACTCTATTAAGAAGAAGTTTATAACTTTCAATTTCTTCACGAGCTTCTAATAGACCGATAATTCTATCAGCATCTCTTACGGCAGACATCTCAGGAGTTGTAACAACTATCGCTTCAGATGCCCCTGCTACTGCATTTTGGAATCCTTGTTCTATACCTGCTGGACAGTCTACAAGAATGAAATCATATTTTTTCTTTAATTGTTCACATATATCCTTCAATTGATCTGCATTTACGGATGTTTTATCTCTAGTCTGCGCTGCTGCTAATAATGAAAGATTAGGATTTTTCTTATCTTTTACTAATGCCTGTCTTAGTTTACATCTTTCTTCAACAACATCAACTATTGTATAAACAATTCTATTTTCTAAGCCTAATAACAAATCAAGGTTTCTTAACCCTATATCTGTATCTATTAAAACAACTTTATTACCGGCTTTTGCAAGTGCAGTACCAATATTTGCACTTGTTGTTGTTTTACCAACTCCACCTTTTCCTGATGTTATAACTATTACACGACCAGCCATTAATCTTCTCTCCTTAATGTTTTATAAACTACTATTTGTTTATTATTAATTCTTGCCTCTTCCGGCGTAAATTCATTTGTCTTTTGAACATATGGCACATTTATTGTGTCATTTCTTCTTGAATACAATCCTGCAATTCTTAATTGGATTGGATTTAATTTTAAAGCTCTTACTTTTGCATTAACATTCCCATTAGAACCTGCATGAGCAATACCTCCTAAAATACCCCAAACAGAAATATCTCCTGTTGCAATTACTTCACTACCCGGATGAGCATCTCCGACTATAAAGATATTTCCTTCATATGTTACAGTTTGCCCTGAACGAAGTGTTTGAGTAAGGTATAATGTCGGTAAATCTGCGGTATTTTCAGTATTTTCCTCTAAATCATCTGGAGTTATACCTTCAGTATCTAAAAGAACATACTTGCCTTCTGAACTTCTTTCATTAGTAACAGACTCTTCAAAATCTTTACCTATACTTTTAGGCTCTATTAATTCAATATTAGTTTTTACAAAATCTTCACTACTTTTAACTTCTTGATCTATTCCCAATACTTTATCTAATGCTTTTTGTACTTCAGGATTAGATAGAATATCTTCTTCTGATTTTTCTTTAACTTCTATTGATTCATTATCTATAATAGTAATGTTTTCACTTTGTGCATTAGAAGTTGCAAACGTATTATTCAAATCATCTAAATGTTCTGAAATTGTATTATTAAAATGATTTTCCATATTAATAACCTGAGCATCTGTTTTAATTTCAATACCTAAACTAACAGCTGAAGCTTCAGTCATTGATGATTTAGTTATGATTGAAGTAATATTTGATTCTATTGATTCTATCAATGCTTTGATACTTAATAATTGAGATTGTTTTAAATCTAACTCTCCTAAATTTAAACAAATATTTTTTTGCTTTGCATCATTAGTTTCTAAAATTGTATTTAACTCAGTTGCAAGATGTGCAGTATTTTTTGTTTCGCTTAAATCTATTACGAAATCTTTTTCTGTGTAATTTTCCATATCCCTACCCACATTAACTAATACTATTTAAGGATAGCTTAAATATATATGTTGTTCAATAAAATGTAAATCACAATTACAATAAAGTTACAAAAAAGGCTTAGAAAAAAATTTCTAAGCCTTTTTTACTTATATTAATTGAGATTAATCAACATATAACGGAGCTAATTTCTTTTCTTGTTGAGGAATAACTCCTTCTTCAATTGGCAAATACACTCTGTAATCAATTACAGGGAAGCAATTATCAATACTTTCAATTTCACTTAATTTAGCTTCATCTATATTGCCTGATTCAATCATGTCACAAATAGTTTCAAATCTTTCAACATGCTCTCTAAATCTATCTGTAGCATAATCTTTAGCTTGCCAAGTTGTAATCAAGAATGGCCAATCTGAACTTTGAAGAAGTAAATTTTCTCTAGCCATCTGATTTAATGCTCTATGTAATAACTTATCCTCAGGAATTGTTTCATATTTAGCAGCAATTTCTGTAATACGTTTTTCACAAGAGTGAATAATTGGCCACATCCATTCTGTTAAATGGTTTTGCCATACATAGAAATGTCCGCCTTGTCCCCAAGAACTTTCAGGGATTTGAATAGCTTCTGATGGTGGATATTTTTCTACATATTCACCAGCTGTTAGTCTTTCTACTTCAGGTAAATAAGTATTGAACTTTTTAATAACTTGTTTAATAAATTCAACACCTTCAAACCACCAATGGCCAAATAACTCTGTATCAAATGATACCATTACTAAACCTTCTTTACCATTATGAGCCATTTTGTAATCATTTAATAAATGGTAAATTAATGTAGTATAGTGGTCAGAGTTTTCATTAATTTTGTTTAATGCTAATACAGGATCATAAAGCATTTTGTCACCTAAATCAGTTGTAGGTGATGTTATTCTCCAATAATGCATACCTGATTTATCATCTTTTTTGTGGAATTCTCTGAAACATCCATCACCTGGATAACCATCAGCTGCTGACCAAACTTGATAACCTGCTCTATCATTTCTTCCCATAACTGCAACTTGTGCATCAGGTAACCAATAAGCAGAATAAGTGTCATAACCTGTTGCTTCTCTTTCCGGTAATGGGATATATTCGATGTTTCCATAGACACCAATTACACGTCTGTTTCCAATAGAATTTCCACCTTCTATTACATGTGATTCTGTAAAGAAATATTTGATATCATTATTTTGAAGTGTAACTTCAATAGCTGGTCTCCAATGTTTTTTACCATCTTTACCAACAAATTCATAACCTTGTCTGTAAGCACATTCTGGTAACCAACAACCTGAAGCCTTTTTACCAAATAATCTTTTTGTTGTATCTGATCCAACTTTAAATTGAGCATTTAAGTTGTTATCAGTTGCTAACAATGGAGAAAAACCATGTGTTGCTCCTGATGTTGTAATTTCGATACAGCCTAAATCTTGATATTTCTTGAAATACTTAATTAAATCTTTTTCGTATTTGTTTACAAAATCATCTCTTAACTTATTCCATAAATCAAAATAATATTTTGCTAAATATTTTAAATGTTGAGAATGAGCAACTTTTGGATCTGGATATCTTTCTAAGTCTTTGCTAACTGCTGCAATTCTTGAATCAATATATTCAACGAATCCATTTTGTAGATGCTCATCGTTTAATTGTTCTGCAAGAATCGGAGTTATACCTACGGTTAATTTTGCTTTTATCCCTTCATCGTACAATTCAGAAATAGCATTTAATAGTGGAACGTATGTTTCAGCCATACATTCATATAGGTTTTCTTCCCCAAATGGCCACATACCTGCTTTTCTATAGTACGGCAAGTGACTGTGTAACATAAATACAAATTGACCTACTGACATATTGTTTTAGCCTCCGTTTATTTAATGATTGCAGTAATATATTGTCACAATCTATTATTCTAATATATAGCATAAACGGTTATAAAAAATAATACCTGAGAACTAATCCTGTTGAATAATGTTACAATATTTAATAAATTTTCGACTTAAAAATTGTTCCAAATAGCACGACATTAAGTATTTCAGGGATATTTATAAAAGATATACCATTGTAAAAATTCAGCTAAACAGATGAGATTATTTTATGCAAAATATTTATTATTTTTATTTTACCCAAGTATTATTATGTGATATAATCTTGTTATTGAATAATCAAGAGGAAAGATTTTATGCTACAAGAAGCTACCCGTGCAATTAATTCTGCTTTTAATAATAGTTTTGTAAAAAAATTATCTTTGTATTTACACGATTGCGTAAGAGAAGAAGTTAAAAGTTCAACATTTAGGAACTTAAAATCAGATAAAGACAATAAATGGCTATTTTTAAAAGAAGAAGATAAACTTTTTACAACAGGTATTGAGTATCAAAAATTTGATGGTAGCGATCCAAAACTTACAGAATTGATGATTCAAAGCGAATTAAATCAAAAAGAAAAATATCTTATATATGGATACTTATTCCTAATTGGCGGAAATTCAAAAAGCAGAAAAAAGAACGAATTTTTAACTCCGTTATTATATATGCCATGTAAATTAGAAAGAAATGGTGTAAATATTAACTGCATGCTAACAGATGAATTTCTTTCCCTAAACACCGGTGCTTTAACATCATTGATGCAAAAAAATGATGATGAAGAAGAAATGGAACAATTAATAGAAGGTCTTTTAGATGTTGTTCCAACTTTGCCTATCACACAAGAAAAATTAGATATATTTATTACAACTTTAAAATCAATAATTCCTGATGTGGAAGTAAAATTAGATAATTCTGCAGAATTAGAAGAAGATAATTTATCAAAAGAAACATCTTCTAAATCAGATGAAGAAGATGACAATGATTCTATTCAAGAAGAAGAAACAACTCCAACAAAATCATCTGGTAAGATTGATAAAATAACTTTAACTAATCAATGCGCAATAATTTTAACAAAACGTCCTTCTGTTACTGCAGGGGTATTGCACGAATTAATGCAAATTTCAGAAAAGCCAAGCGGAGTTTATAGAGAAACTGTACTTAATTTAATAAATGAAGAATATATTCAGTCAAAATCTGTTGATATTCCAAAGAAAAATAAAGCAGAATTTTATCCTGTAACCCCTTTAGCATTAAGTGAATCTCAATTAAGTGTTATTGAAAACTTAGAAAACAATCAACTAATTTCTGTTTGCGGTCCTCCAGGTACAGGAAAATCTCAAACGATTGTAAATTTAGTAGCTCATTTAATTGCAAATGGTAAGACTGTTCTTGTTGCATCAAGAATGGATAAAGCCGTTGATGTTGTAGCTGACAGATTAAATGAATTAGGAGCTCCATATTTAGCTTTAAGAGCAGGAAGAATTAACTACCAAAAACAATTAAGTTTTCAACTTCAAGATTTATTATCTAATAAAGTAGATTTAAATGAAGGTTCCGAAGATAGTATAGTTGTTGATATTACTGATATGAAAAAACTTCTTAAATCTATTAATGAAGCGGAAGAAAAAGCTGAAACTCTTATAAATAAAGAAAAAGAATGGTCTGAATTAGGAGTTAAAATAAGTGACAAAAGAAAAGAAATTGGGAATCCTAAATATATAAAAGTTTCTTTGACTAAAGAAAATGTTAAAGAATTAGGGGACGTAATAGATTCATTATTAAAAAATATCGAAAAAAGCGGATTTTTAGCAGCACTTAATAACTATACTGCTGTAAATAAAATTAAAAAGATTATAAAAGTAGAAGATTTCTTTGTTTCAAAAGATAATTTGGAACGACTTAAAGATGAATTAGAATTAGCATCATTTATTTGTGATGCAAAATGCGTTGAAAAAGATATACAAGATACAGGAAATATTCACGTAATAATAGAACAAATGCGTACATTAAAGAAAAAACAACGCAAACTTGTTACAGATATTTTATCAAATAAACGCAGAGGTGCTTTAAGAAGTTTATTAAAAGATCAAGTAAAACGTCAAAGATTATTTATTCATTCTAAATCTTTGATTGAAAGAAAGAAAAGCTTACAAAACAGATTATTAGAAGCTGAAGATTTCAAACCTCTATTGGAAGCATTTCCTTGTTGGTGCGTAACAACTTATGCTGTTTCAGGTTCACTACGTTTAAAACCAGGTTTATTTGATGTTGCAATTATTGATGAAGCTTCTCAATGTGATATTGCAAGTTGTTTCCCTATTTTATACAGAGCCAAAAAAGCTGTAATTGTTGGAGACGATAAACAATTACCTCATTTATCGTTCTTAGAAAAAGCAAAAGAACAATCATTTATGAGTAAATATGAAATAGCTGACAGATATCAACTAATGTGGAGATTCAGAACTAATTCAATGTTTGATATTGCAAATTATTATTCAACATCTCCTGTATTATTGGATGAGCATTTCAGAAGCTTGCCTCCAATTATTGATTTTTCAAATAAGGAATTTTATGGAAATAGAATTCGAATAATGAAACAGGATTCATCAGATATTAAAGCTTTAAAATTAATCGAAGTACCTGAAGGAAAAGTTGATTTTGACGCAACTAGAAATTTACCTGAAATAGAAGCAGTTGTAAAATGCTTACACGAATTAATTGTTGACTCTGAAAGAGAAGACCCTGAACATCCGATAACTATAGGTATTGTATCTCCTTTTAGAGCTCAGGTTGAGCAATTAAAAATTTCTGTTGCAAAAGTATTATCAGACTTTATGATAAGAAAACACCAAATAGAAATTGGTACAGCTCACACATTTCAAGGAGATGAAAAAGATATTATTTTAGCATCTTGGGCTGTTGCCAATAATAGTTTCCCACAAAGTTTAACATTCTTACAAAAACCAAATTTATTTAATGTTGCAATAACACGTGCAAGACGTCAAATGATAAACTTTGTATCAAGAGATACAACAACATTACCGGAAGGAATGTTTAGAGATTATATTTCATATATTAAAGAATACGAACGTAATTTTGATTTAAGACAAAATCCGGAATTTGATGAAAATACATATAAAAACTCTTTTGAAAAAGAAGTTGCAACCTATCTGCGTGATGCAGGTTACAATGTTCGTGCCGGAGTTGATATTGGAGGGGTAAATGCAGACCTCGTTATAAATAATAAGTTTGTTATTGAATGCGACGGCTTAGAAGATAATGTAAAATCTAACATTTCTAGTATAAAAAAACAAACAATTATTGAAAGATGCGGTCTACTTGTTTGCAGATTTTCATTACGAGAATGGAAAATGTCTAAAGAAGCTTGTGCAAACAGAATGATTAATTATCTTTAATTTGTAAACAAATGTAACAAAACACTATAAAAAGCTAAAGTTTACAATAAATATACCGTAATCAATACCATAAGGAA
>CALVEW010000075.1 GCA_944326645.1 Candidatus Gastranaerophilales bacterium | reverse complement strand
AAATCAAATCGACGATTAGCAGATGCTCTTGTATATATTGATAAGGCAATCAAAGAAAATCCTGATAATTTAGAATTATATTTAACAAAGTCAAAATTAGCAAGATTGGTTCATAATCAAGTTGAATCAAAGGAAGTTCTTTTAAAAGTTGTATCAGCACCAAATGTTAATATATCCGGCTTATTAACTAAGGGTGATGCTTATATTGCTTTGCAGCAATACAGAGATGCACGTAATGTATTTGCTCAAGCAGTAAAAATTGATAAAGATGTTGAAAGTGATTTGAACTTAGCAGAGTACTTTACTTATAATAAGCAATACAGAGCTGCCAAAGATGCACTTCAAAATGTTTTATCAAAGGAACCTGAAAATGCAGAAGCTATGAACAATTTATTATTTATTAATAAGACAATAGAAAAATCAAATGAACAATATAAAAATGCTGTACACTTTAAAAAGGAAGGCGATAAATTTTTCCAAAAAGTTTATTTGAATAAATCTTTAAAACTTGATCCAAATAATATTGAATCAAATTTAATGCTTGCGAAGTTGCTAAAAAAAGAAAAAGATATCTATGGTGCTAATAATTGCTATAAAAATGTATTAGGTGCATCAGATAATGAAAAACAAATTAAAAAAGTTGCAAGATTATCTAAAAAATTAGATAAAAAAATAGCAAAACTTGAAGCTAAAAAAGATAAAAAGGCAATAAAAGATAATAAAATTAAGGAAGATAATAAAGTAGTTCCAATAAATAATGAATCAAAAGAAACATCAAAGGAACATATTATTCCTGCTGTAAATGAACAATCCGTTGAGGTTGAACAAAAAAATTAGATATTAATTATGATGAATATATTTAAAACATTTGAATTATTTTTACGAGAACCCTTGAGTTTATTTAAGCAAGGTTTAGTTCACATAGTAAGTATTCAAGATAATATATTTGCTAAAAAAACTTCAATAAACGTTGATTTGTTAAAAGATAAAGCTCAAATTACGGTTGTAAATAATGAAAAAGTTTATAATTTATTGAAGCTTGTTACTTATAGAGCGAAACAAAAAAATAAAGAGAATATATTGGTTGAACGATGAAATATTTGGCTTCAAAATTTATTATAAGTGCTGAAAAATTATCTCAATGTCCTGATACAAGTTTAAATGAGTATCCTCTATTGGGTCGTTCAAATGTAGGGAAGTCTTCATTTATAAATGCATTGGCAAATAATAAAAAATTAGCAAAAACTTCAAATACACCAGGTAAAACACGATTAATAAATTATTTTAATTTTTCGGATAAATTTATGATAGCAGATTTGCCGGGGTATGGTTATGCAAAAGTATCAAGAGAGGCTCAAGCTAAATGGCAAAAGTATTTAGAAGAATATCTTTTAAATCGCAAACAAATAAAAACTTTAGTGCAACTAATTGATGCAAGGCATGATATTCAAAAAAATGACTATCAAATGAGAGAATGGGTAAATGCTTACGATTTACCAATTATAACTATTGCAACTAAAATTGATTATGTTCCTAAAAATAAAGTTTTAAATGTCGTATCTAAGATTAAAAAAGAATTTGGTGGAGTTGTTCTGCCTTTTAGCTCTGTTGAACACAGATATAATGAGTCAGTAATAGATTATTTCATAAATATAGATGAATAAAGTAAAAAGCCCTTGATATTTATTCAAGGGCTTTTTTATTAGAAAGGAAATTTCTATTATGATTTATATTAAGCTGCTTGATTAACAGCATTTTGTACATTTGGTTGCATTTCTATCGTTTTTGCTTGAGATTCTTGAGGAGCATTTAAGCTTGCAAGAGCTTCTGTTGCTGCATCAGCTACTTGTTGTCTTGAGTCATTTTGAGCAATTGAATATAATTTAGTTAAGTCTTCTTTATATTCAGGTCTTTGAACATATCTTAATGCATCAATTGCAGAAGCTGCCATATCAGGGTTATCACTTGTTTTTAATGTTGTGATAATAGCTTTTGAACCAGGTAGTTCTGTTAATGGAACTACTGTTCCTGATTGTTTTTCAACTTCATCTGCATATGTCTTTTGTAAGATTGCAGTAGTGAACATTGCATATTCTTTATTACGTTCAGCTTGTTCCATTGGAGAAAGTTTATTTCCTTCTTCTTCCTCTTGTGGAGTTAAAGCGAATGGTAATTTAACAGATTTTGGATCTTGTCCTGCTTTAGTAGCATCTTCTATTGCTTTATCATTTTGTGCCATTTTATCTCTGATTTCTAATTGCTTATCAGTTGGTCCTGCTAATTTTGTTGAATCAACATTCATAATATCAATTAATTTATCAAAGATATTTTCTTGAACGTATGGAATAACATCTGCTTGATTATTTAAACCTTTTTTAGCAATATCTTCCATTGCTAATGCTTGAACATCATAATCCGGATTACTTAAACCTTTAAATGCTTCATCAGCTAAGTTTTGTGGTCCTTTATCATCTGCAGGTTTAACATCAACTTGTTGCGGAACTTGAACTTGTTGAGGAGTTTGAACTTGTTGAGGTTGTTCTGCAGGTTTTGTTGTGTCTAATACCGGAGGTGGAACTTGAGTTGGTTCTGCAGGAGCTTGTGCTTGAGGAGCTTCAGGTTGAGCTGGAGCAGGAGCTTGCGGTTTGTATGGTTCCATATTTACCGGTGGATAGTATGGCATTGCCGGAGGGGCATTTAATGTTGGTGTATCCAAATTGATTTGTACTGCATTGTAACTTGGGGCAAACGCAGGTTTACGTGCCGGAGCTTGCGCTGCTGGTTGCATCCCATAATTTTGTGGGGCTTGTATCATAATATTTCCTTTCCTAATCTTCTACGCCTACATTAATAATAAAAATTGAAGACGTTAAAAAATTGCTATTATAAAAAATACTTGTTTACATTACTTTACAATTTAAGTAATTATGCAATCCAACTTTTTTGTCCCTCAGCTGCAGGAGGAGCAGGTGGTGTTGGAGGTACATTTAATGTTGGTTGTGATAAATTTAATTGAACAGCATTATAACTTGGTTTGAAATCATAAGCCGGATATGCTTGTTGTACATTACATGCTGGAACTGTTGTTGTCATTTTGTAATCCTTTCATTATGTATGTTTGTACTATTCAACATTTGATTAATAACATGTCAAGATTTTTTTTTGTTAGTACAAAAAACTTTTGTTACATTAATTAACATAATTTCTTTTTATGTGTTTTGTTAATTTTTTATTTATGTGATAAAATACTGTCAATTTAGATATATAAGGGGTCAATTATGCCAAAGAAAAATGTTGAAAAAATTATAAATATTGCAAGAGGTTTAGAAAAAGCAGATTTAGTTATAAAGAACGCAAATATAATAAATGTGTTATCTGAAGAAATTCACTTGGCTGATATTGCTATTGCTGATGGAATAATTGCAGGTATTGGTAAAGATTATTCAGGTATTAAAGAAATAGATATTCAAGGAGCATATTTATCTCCATCTTTTATAGATGGTCATGTTCATATTGAAAGTTCAATGTTATTACCTGCAGAGTTTGCAAAGGCAGTAGTTCCTGCCGGAACTACGACTGCAATAATTGATCCTCATGAAATCTCAAATGTTTTAGGTCTACAGGGTATAAGTTTTATGCGTGAAGCTGTACAAGGATTACCTATGGATGTTTATACAATGCTTCCATCTTGTGTCCCTGCAACACCTTTTGAAACTTCAGGATTTGACTTAAATAGCTATGATTTATCATTGTTAATAGATAAACCTTGGGTCTTAGGTATTGCAGAGATGATGAATTTTCCTGGAGTATTGAATAAAGATAAGAATGTTATGGCTAAGTTAGAGCTTGCAAAATCAAAAGATAAAAGAATTGATGGTCATGCTCCTTGTTTAGATGATAAGGATTTGTGTGCTTATATTGCTGCAGGTGTTACTTCCGATCATGAATGTACAACACCAGATGAAGCAATTGAAAAATTAAGAAAAGGCATGTACATAATGATAAGAGAAGGCTCAGCAGCTAAGGATTTAAGAGCATTATTACCTGTTTTATTAGAAAAGAATACAAGAAAATGTATTTTCGTAACAGATGATAGACACCCTGAAGATTTATTAGAGCATATTAATTCAATGGTTAGAATTGCAGTAGAAGCAGGAGTTCCTCCAATTAAAGCAATTCAAATGGCAAGTTTAAATACAGCGGAATATTTTAAAATTCAGAATTTAGGTGCTATTGCTCCTGGTTATAAGGCAGACTTTCTTGTTCTACCGGATTTAGTAACATTTAAGCCTGATATGGTATTTAAGAAAGGTGAATTAGTTGCTCAAAACGGGAAATTAATTGCTGATATCAATCAAAGAGAAATACCAGCTGTCAGAGGTTCAGTAAATGTTAAATGGATAAAGTTTGAAGATTTTAAAATTGAAGCAAAGTCTGATACCGTAAAGGCAATAGAAGTAATACCACGCCAGTTAATTACTAAAGCTGTACAATCAAAAATAAATATAGTAGATGGATATGCTGAAAGTAATATTGAAACTGATACATTAAAAATTTGTGTAATAGAAAGACATAGAGCAGGTGGTAATTTTGCTAAAGGCTTTGTAAAAGGTTTCAATATGAAATCAGGAGCAATGGCTTCAACAGTTTCTCATGATTCTCATAATATGGTTGTAATCGGAACTAATGATTCAGATATGTATACAGCTGCTGTTGAATTAATAAAATCTCAAGGTGGTAAAATTGTAGTAAATAATGGTGAAGTGCTAGCTCATTTACCGCTTCCAATTGCAGGTATTATATCAGACTCTGATTTTACAACAGTTGTAAATAAGAGCATGGAATTAAACCAAGCAGCAAAGAATATTGGATGCCAAATTGAAGATCCTTTTATGACGATGGCATTTTTATCATTACCTGTTATTCCAGAACTTAAAATAACGGATAAGGGGGTTTTTGATACAACAAAATTTGAGTTTATCGATATATTTGAACAGCCTGTAGTGGTTAGATAAAATCGTTAATAAATTTGTAAATCAAACTTTTTTCTGATAATATTATGCTATGGATAGTTCAGTGGATACAAAAAAACAAAATACGAGCTTTAATTTAAAAGAATATACAAATTTAATTGAAACTGTATCAAAGGTTGAATTTTCAAAAATTTCATCATACGGTTTGATTGAGTATCCTGAAATAGTTAATTTGGCAACACATACGGTTTATATTATTTTAAATAATAAAAATCCTAATTTGTATAATAATGCTTACCTTACAAAAGCAATAAAGTGGGCTATTCGAAATGAAATAAGACGTCGTTATAAGTGGTATAGTTTAAAGAACAGTCAGCCAACTAATAATGAAGAAATAAGAGAAGTTGTCTATAAATCAATATTATCAGTAGAAGAAATGGCAGATGCGGAAAATCCCGTTATTATAAAAGATAATTCTCAGACTCCTGAAGAACAAGCAGAGTTTGAAGAATTAAAAAATAGGATTATACGAGCAATTCATAAGCTACCTGAAAGAGAAAGAGGACTTGTGGAGGCAAAATTCTTCCAAGATAAAAAATTGAAAGATATTTCTGTTGAATTTAATATTTCGCAATCCAGAATATCGAGAATTATTCAAAATGCTTTAGATAAAGTTAGAAGAGAATTATTGAAACAGGAAGAACAATGAATATAATTTTTGAAAAAACAAATAATGTGGATGGGGTAAATATATCAGATGAAGAAAATATAAAAGGTATTTCTTCCGAGTTTTTAAGAAATGAGAAAATAGGTTTACCTCAGTTAAATGAATTGGAAGTAATGCGTCATTATAAAGAGCTTAGTGATATGAATTTTTGTGTTGAAACAGGAATGTATCCTTTAGGCTCCTGTACAATGAAATATAATCCAAAGGTAAATGAATATTTAGCAAGCTTAGAAGATTTTACAATGCTACATCCGTTAATGAGTGATGAAGATTCTCAAGGGTCATTACAGTTGATGTATAACCTTCAAGAAGCATTAAAAGTTATAACAGGAATGGATGCAGTAACATTGCAACCTGCAGCAGGTGCTCATGGTGAACTAACCGGTATGATGATTATAAAAAAATATTTTGAATCAATCGGTGAAACTCGTACAAAAGTTATTATTCCTGATTCCGGTCATGGTACTAACCCTGCAAGTGCAATGATGTGCGGATATGAAGTTGTACAAGTTAAATCTAATGATAGAGGTTTGGTTGATGTAAATGATTTGAAATCAATCTTAACAAAAGATGTTGCAGCGATAATGATGACAAACCCTAATACTTTGGGATTGTTTGAAGAAGATATTGTTGAAATTGCAGATTTAATGCATGAGAATGGATCATTATTGTATTATGACGGTGCAAATTTAAATGCCATAATGGGGTATTCAACTCCTGCATTAATGCATTTTGATGTTTGTCATATGAATTTACATAAAACACTATCAACTCCGCATGGAGGTGGTGGGCCTGGTGCAGGACCTGTTGGTGTTGTAGAAAAGTTAAAAGGATTTTTACCTAAACCTACAATTGAATTTGATGGAAATAAATATTTTAGAAATTATGATATCCCTAATTCAATTGGTAAAGTAAAAGGTTTTTATGGTAATTTTGGAGTGTTAGTAAGGGCTTATGCTTATGTCTTAATGATGGGAGTAAACTTAAAAAAAGCTAGTGCAGATGCAGTTCTAAACGCAAATTATTTGTTAGAAAAGCTTAAAGGCGTTTATGATGTTGCATATGATACATCTTGTATGCATGAGTTTGTATTATGTGGTGAAAAGCAAAAACATGAAGGAGCTGCAACTTTATATATAGCTAAAAGACTTATGGATTATGGATTCCACCCTCCAACAGTTTATTTCCCATTAATTGTTCATGAAGCAATGATGATTGAACCTACAGAAACAGAATGTAAAAAACGTTTGGATGATTTTGTAGAAGTAATGTTAAAAATCGCAGATGAAATAAAAACAAATCCTGAAGTAGTCACTTCTGCTCCTCATAAAGCAGTAATTAAAAAAGTTGATGAAACACAAGCTGCAAGACATCCTGATTTAAAATATATTGGTGATATAAATGGCTAAAAAGAAGAAAAAACTAAAAGTTGCATTCCCTCATATGGGAACAATTTCTTTGTGTTGGGCTGCAGCTCTTCGAAAAATCGGTTTAGAGGCTTATGTTCCTCCATATACAAGTAAGAGAACATTATCTTTAGGAACAAAACATTCTCCTGAAGCAATTTGTTTGCCGTACAAATTAATTCTTGGAAATTTTATTGAGGCTATTGAAGGTGGTGCAGATTATGTTGCAATGATTACTTCTCCAGGAATTTGCAGATTAGGTGAGTATGGTAACAATATAAAAAACACTCTTGAAGAACTTGGTTACAAAGCAAATTATATAGAATTATCTTTATATGATGGATTTAGAGGATTATATAGATTTTTAAAAGAATTATCCGGTAAAAATAATCCTGTCCAAATAATTAGAGCAATAAATATATGTATGAGAAAAATATTTGTAATTGATGAATTAGATGCAGTTCTCTCATACTATCGAGCAAGAGAAATTAACGTTGGAGATGCAGAGAAGCGATATAAGAAAGCATTACAATTAATAGATGCTGCTGATAAGACATCTGTTTTGAAAAAGGCTAGAGTAAAGGCTATTGAATTAATTGAATCAACTAAAATTGATGAAAAACGAGAAGTTTTGCATGTTGATTTGACAGGAGAGATTTTCTTGGTTAATGATGAATTCTCAAATCAAAATATTGAAAGAGAACTTGGTCGTATGGGGGTTCAAACAAGAAGAAGTTTGACTGTTGGTAGCTTCTTAAAAGATGCAATTATACCAAAAGCATTTAGAAAAGAAGAAACTCATTTAGAAAGAGCTGAAAGAATGGCAAAACCATATCTAACAAGAGATATTGGCGGCGATTCTTTAGAATGTATTTCAGACGTAGCATATGCTGATGAAAGAGGTATTGAT
>CALVEW010000074.1 GCA_944326645.1 Candidatus Gastranaerophilales bacterium | reverse complement strand
CGCAATTAGAACTGTTGCAAGTGCCTTAAAATCAAATGCGCGTTCAATTGACGTTGTTGCAAGAATGGGTGGTGAAGAATTTAATATTCTATTACCAGGTGTTGATTCTCAAGGTGGTATGATTGCTGCAGAAAGAATAAGGAAAGCTATTGAATCAAGAAAAATTGATGTTATTGGGCATGTGACTGCTAGTATTGGTGTTGCTACATATCTTGAACATTCTGATAATATTAATGATTTGCTTGAGCTTACCGATCAGGCAATGTATTTGTCTAAAAAGAATGGCAGGAATAGAGTTACAATGGCTGCACCAATTCCTATGAAGGAATCTTGGCAAAATATTGCTGTTGATACGTTTGTTGATATGATTAATAAACATAGAATTCCACTAGATGATAATATGAAAAATATTCTCTCTCAAAGATTACAAGAAGTTAGTTCAAATAATGAAACTTTATTTTCTATTTCGGATGCTTTGTCAGAAATTTATAATCCAAATCATAAAGATGGGATTGCTAAATCTAAAACAATGTTAGCAGGCATGTTAGCAAAACGATTTGATTTATCAAAAGAAGATACTGATAGGTTAAAAATAGCGGTTTTACTATATGATATTGGTAATTTAATGATTCCAAAAGATGTTCTACAGAAAAGAACACCTCTAACTGAGGATGAAAAAGATATTATTAAAAAGCATCCTCTGATTGCTGCAAATGAAATATTAAAACCAATATCTAATGTTCAAGATATAATTCCAATAATAGAAAATCACCACGAATATTGGGATGGTACAGGTTATCCGAATAAAGTCTCTGGCGAAGATATCCCATTAACATCTCAAATGGTTTTAATAATTGATGCTTATTTTGCGTTAATTCAGCCTCGTCCATATCGTAAGGCTTTATCAAAGGAAGCTGCTATTGATGTTATTATGGAAGATGCAGATAAAAAGTGGAGCAAACATTTAGCCGAAGAATTTATATTTTTATTAAAATCAGAATAAATATTACCCAATTGACCTACGTTAACTAGGGTTTGTTCTTGTTAATTTAGAGAATAATATAATATTAGATTAATAATTCAAATTAAAGGTTATGTATTAATGAATAAAATCATCTCAGATTATATCTCTGCAGGCGTTTGTACTGCAACAATTGCAGCTTATCCGCAAAATAGTGTATCAGTTATTGCAAAAATAATGAAAGAAGTTAATTTACAATCTATTCCTGTTTTTGAAAGCCCTTGGAATAAAAAAATTATAGGGATAGTTCGTTATGATTCAATTAAGGAACTTGCTAGTTAATTCTTTTTCTGATAACTGAATTAGAACCTTGGCAAGAAACAAAAAGCATATTTCCGCCAACATGTACTGAATAAGGTTTTGGAGCATTTGATATAAATACTTCAGGTTTGCCGAATTTAGATAATTTTAATACATTATTAGCATTGAAATTAGCTATGTACATATTTCCTTCTGTATCACTTGCAATAGATATAGGCCCTTTTAGAATTGAATTCTTAAAGAAAATAATTCTTTTATTATCAGGAGTAACTTTAATTATTGCATTTTCAGTAAAACTTGCGATATATACGTTTCCTTCACTATCCGTTGTGATGCCTGTAGGGCTTGTTATATTGAGGTAGCCTCCGCTTTGTTGTGGTATTTTGGATTTGTTTTTGTTATTTGTGGTCTGTTGAAGTCCATGCTTCATCATTAATTCTTTAGCTTGAATAAAATATTCGCTTGTATTTGGAATCATTGATATATATTGACTTGCTGTAGTTCTATCACCTAGTTTCACAGCAATTTTTGCAATTTTAAATGCCGCTTCATCATCGTCAGGTTTTCTTGTCATTATTTGTTTTAGGACATAAATAGCTTCGTCTCCTTGATTTAAATAATCTAGAATAGAGCCGAGGTTATAATATGCGTCAATATAGTCAGGGTATAACCTTATGGCTGTTCTAAAGCAGGCTATTGCTTCTTCGTATTTACCAAGTTTGTACATATCAAGTCCATTGTTATATTCAAGTTTGGCATCTACAGGAATTACTGCTTCCTTCTCCTTTGAAAAAGTAGGAGTAGCAAGCAGTAATAATCCTAAAACTATTATTAATAATTTATTTTTCATGAATTAACCAAGTTCTTTTAATAGTTTATCATGTTTTTTAGCAAAATCTTTACCTCTTGAATTAATAGCAATTGCTAGTATTTCTTTAAGGTTTATTGGCTCAATGTCTTTATAGTTATCAGGAAGTCTTAGTGACCAGTTTTCATCCCCAGAAGTTCCTGGACGATTGTATACATCTTTAATATTAAAGAAATCAGTAAAGAACATTTGAATATTTTTTGCTTTGCTTGCAAACATTTCAGCAAGTTTGATTTTTCTTAAAAATTCTGTATCATTAGTTAATCTAACAATAATATCATCTTTGTTCCCTTCAAAATCAGCAAACATATCTTCTACAAGATTTTTAGCATGTAAGTAACCTTCGTGTGTGTGAATCATTGAATCAGCCCACATAGCAATTGGTTCATTGTCATGTGTTCCAACCATTGCCCAACAATCTCTATCGATATTTTTACAACGATATGGGTGTTCTTCTTTTTCAGGTTTTACAAATTGGGTTAGTCTCATACCTTGAAGTTTGTATTCTTTCATTACAGCTGCAACAGGGTTTGTTAAAGTACCTAAGTCTTCGCAAACGATTGAGTTCTTATCTTGTCCGCATTCTTTTGCAGCTGCAATAACGATATCTTCAATTAACTTACCATATCTTTTAATCTGTTTTTTATCTAAAGTTTTTACTCTTTTTTCTTTATCAGATTCAAGAGTTTCATCTAAATCTTCCATTCTTGCAATCGCATATTTAGAAAGTTCAGGATGTTCAGGAGAAGAGAATAAACGACCTGCTCCTTGATTTGGAAGAGGTTTTTTACCTGCTTTATAAACCCAAGGATCGATTAAACCAACAATGTGGTCGATTCTAACTCCACCAGGGTTTTCTTCAAACATTTTCTTGAATAGGTTCTTCATTAGTTTACCACCTTCACCTAAAGAACCATCTTCATTATATAATTTTTCAGGGTCCATAACAGGGAATCCCCAAGCTTGACCATCTTTAGAGAAGTAATCAGGTGGACATCCTAACATCCAGCCTTCTAAGAATAATGATTGATATGCCCAAGTATCTCTATCTGAGAAAGCTACTTGTCTGTCTGCAATCATTTTTATTCCGTGTTTTAGTGCATATTTTTTTGTTTCTTCAATTTGTTTGTAAAGAACGAACTGACAGAACTTATAGAAGTCAATTTCATCAGCATATTTTTCTTGAATTTCTGAAATTCTTTTTTCGGCATTTGCTTTTTCTTCTGGTGATTTTGGATTTAATAAATTTTTATCTAAATCTGATTTCCATATTGGCCAATAATCGTTATTGTGCTCAATTGACAATGCTTCATATAATGAGTCGTTACATAACCAGAAATTATTTTTTTCTTTATATTTTTCAAAATCTTTTTGGAATTTCTTTTCTTTTTTGAAGTTTTCCCATGCTTCTTTTAAAGCTTCATTTTGAGCTTTAGTTATATATGAGTATGCAGTTTTATTAGTATTTTTATTAGGGTTATTTTCTACAACTTTTTTATATGTTTCTTCAGAAAGAATTTTACCCCATTCCTTTGTTGTAAGTTGTTTTAAATCAATAAATAGTGGGTTTCCTGAGAAAATTGTTCCAGTATATGGTGATGAGTCACTACTTTTAGTTTTACCTGCAGGTCCAAGCTGTATTGCATCAAATAGACCATCTGCATAGTCTATAATAGCTTTACCTGCATTGGAGTTAATTGTTCCAAAACCGGTATTTTCTCCGTTTTCTGATGGGAAACTACTACCATGCATAATCAAAACAAAATTTTCTTTATCAAGTGCTTTTAAAGCTTTTCTGATTAATTTTTTGTTTTTCTTGCTCTCATCACATTTACAGAACATATTTTTCACTCCTTCTTTTTATAAAACGAATACTCTATTTAACTTATCAAATATATAAAAATTTTTCAATAGTTATATATTTCTTTGTTTTGTGTTAGTATTTTATAAGAGGTTGGATTATATGAGAATTGAAGCAAGAAATTTAGTAAAAGTATATGGTGATAGAAGTGTTGTAAATGACATTTCATTTGATATGAACAAGGGTGAAGTTGTATGTTTGCTTGGACCAAACGGAGCAGGTAAAACAACAACATTTTATATGGTTGTAGGACTTGTAAAACCATATAGCGGTCATATCTTTTTGGACGATGAAGATATTACTACTTGGCCAATGAATTTGCGTGCAAAGGCTGGTATTGGTTATCTACCTCAAGAAACTTCAATTTTCAGAAAGCTTAATGTTGAAGATAATATTAAGCTGGTTTTAGAAATGAATGATAAGCTTACTGTTGATGAAAAACGTAAAAAGCTCGAAGAATTATTGGTTGAATTTGGTGTAAAAAAACTAAGAAAAGCTCCATCAATAGCTTTATCAGGTGGAGAAAGAAGAAGGGTAGAAATTGCAAGAGCTTTAGCTGCAAGCCCTGATTTTATGTTATTAGATGAACCTTTTGCGGGGATTGACCCTATTGCTATTGGTGAAATTAAAGATAATATTAGAAAAATATCTGAAGACAAAGGGTTAGGTGTTTTGATTACTGACCACAACCCTAAGGCTACTTTGTCAATTACTGATAGAGCATACGTAATTTTCGACGGTAAAATCAAAATTCAAGGACGTAGTGTTGATGTTGCTAATGACCCTGTTGCAAAAGAATTTTATTTAGGAAAGGATTTTCAACTGTAATGAAAATCACTATTTACGACAAGTATATATTCAAACAAGTTGCGGTAACTACTTTTGTTGCTATTCTTTTGTTTACGGTTGTTTGGATTGCGCCTGAAATGCTTCTTAATACAATTAAAAAAATCCTTGCAGGAGAATATACTTTAAAAATGGGAGCAGCTTTTCTTACATATCAATTACCTTTGATTTTAGGTAAAGCTTTTCCGGTTGGTTTATTACTTGGTTCATTATTTACCTTTGATAAATTAAGTAAGGATTCTGAATTAACTATTTTTCGGGCTGTTGGTTTACCTTTTCAAAGAATTATTGCTCCTGTTGTTGTTTTAAGTTTAATAGTTACTTGGCTATGTTTTTTAACTTATGATAAATTTATTCCGTTATCTCAACAGAGATTGATGAATATGCAATGTAGAAACCCTGTTTCTCAGTATATTTATACTCAAAAAGATGAAAATAGCAGACCTGTTATGTCAGTAATTGTTTCAAGATATGATAATTATATTATGAATGACGTTATCGTTTTAGATTTTTCTAAAAAAATCTATGATGATGTTCATGGTATTTCACAAATTTATGTTGCTGAATATGGAAATCGCTTTAAAGATAAATGGATATTGCATAATATTTTAGTTTATAACATTACTCAAGAAGGGATTTTCCAATCTATTGGTAAAAAAGATTCTATGGAAATTATGCATGGGAAAATTGCAGATGATATTGGAATCTTAATGGCTAATTCAAATAAAAAAGATAGAGAAATTACGAATAAAGACTTGAAACATTATATTGATTTACTAAAAGAGCAAAAAATGGAAGAACCATACAGATTGATGTTAAATAAATATTATCAAAGATTTTTCCATCCATTCGTTTGTATATTATTAGCAGTAATGGGATGCTTGTTAGGGTTCAGTAAACCTAGAGAACAAAGATTAATAGGTTTTACTATCGCTATTGGTGCAATTTTTATTTATTATATTACATTACCGTTTTTTGATTTACTTGCAGAAAAGGGTGTTTTACCTCCATTAATAGCTGCTGCTTTCCCTCCTGTATCATTTTTAGCAGCTTGTATTGCATTTTATAAATCTAAGGATATATAGTTATGTTTAAAAAGTTTATATTATTGTTGTTTTTTCTTTTTATTCCTTTATTTGCTTGGGCAGATGAAGCTTTTGATTTATCTTTCCAAAATGGAATTTATCATATTGTAATTCCATATAATCCTACTCATAATCATATAAACTTTTTATTAGCTGATACTTTGATGACAAATAAAGAAGCTCACAAGTTAACAAAAGCTATTTTTACTATTAATACCGGTTTTTTTGACCCTAATAATGGTAAGACTATTTCTTATGTATATACAGATGGTAAAGAAACAGAATCACCTTTATTAAATGAAAATTTAATTAATAATCCATATATAATGATGCATTGGGAAAGTATCTCAAATCGCCCGGAATTTAGAGTTATGAAGGTCGGAAATAAGTATATTTATGATATAGTTTCTCACAATGTGCCATATGAAGGAGAGCTTATTACCTCTGCACAAGGTGGTCCTTTATTAATTCCGGAAGTTGATTTAGAAAAAGAATTTTTTGTAGTAAAGAATTCAATGGGGAATGTAATAAGAGAAACTGCATCTGTTTTACATCAGACTGCTAGAACAATTATTGGTTTAAAAGATAATGATATCCATATATTTATAATTACTGATAAAAATCCAATGACAATAATGGAAGCAAGAGATTTATGCATGACATATGGCTTAGATAAAGCTATGGCATTTGATGGGGGAAGCTCAACGTCATTTGATTATAAGAAAAAAATTCATGTTGTTTCTACAGGTATCAAAGGTGATGATACAGGTCGAAAATTAAAGTCATTTATGATTTTTAAATAATGTAAAATTTCTTAAATATTTGCGCAAATAATTTTATTTATATGTGTTAATATCAACATTCTAGGAGGTTATGATGTTAACATTAAATACTTTTATCCTAAAATTTAATCAAATTAAGCCGTTTAATCCTATTCAAAATACTCCTAGTCTAAATAAATATCCTAATTTAGCACCATTAAGATATGATACAGTAAGTTTTGGACAAACAGATAAAGAAAAAGGTGATCCAAGATATGGTATCAACCTTGCAACCGCAAAAAAAATAAATGCAGAAGCCGCTGAATCAGGAAAGTACTTGAAGTTTCAATTAAATCAAATTTTAGGAGATTTGATTAAACCTGAAAATCATAAACCATCATTGGCTCGTCCAATTGATAGTATTGCCGTTAGAGTAAAAACTCCAAAATCTATTAAGGAAAAATCAGCAACACGAAAACTTATGAATGAGAAAGAAGTTAAGTCCAAAATGACTGATATAGTTGGTGGGCGAATTGTTTTAGGTAAGACTGATAATGCATCTGTTGATAAAGTTTTGCAAAGGTTAACCGAAGCCGAAGCATCTAATAAGTTAAGAATCTTGGAAATAGAAAACTATCGTCCTGATCCCGAAATTGATATCCATGGTAATATAGTTAGAAATTATGATTATGGTTCAGCCGGAGCTCTAAGAAAGTTAAAATTAGAGTGTGATAAAAAAGAAACAAGTATACCTAAAAGAGATGAGGATTTACCAACAGGTTATATGGCAATCCATCTATTAACTCAATTGCCAAATGGTTTTGTTGGAGAAATCCAAATTATAGGTAACGGTGTTTTACAACTTAAACGAATAGAAGATATGTGTTATAAGGTAAAATCAGGAAAATCTCTTGATAAAAAGTATGCTCCTATTGAAAAAATGTTGAAACCTTTAGCTAATAAAGAGGACATATTATTACGTAAAGAATTTAATAAATATACTAGAGATTCATATATATATCAAAGAGATAAATGTTTAGGTCTAATTGATTCAGATAATGATGAATTCTTGCCTATTCCTGATTATTTACCAAAAGAATTAGATTTTAATAATTTAGCTGCAAAGAAAAAAGAATGTGATGATAAGCAATAATAAAATAAAAGCCCTGATTAAATCAGGGCTTTTAGCTTATTTACAAGGACAAGGTCTAGGACCAGGTTTACATCCTTGTTTGTGATGTTTGTGGAAGTTTTTTCTTGATTCCATTTTAATTTTATCAAGAGTTTTCTTTTGTTTATCTGTTAGGATTGATTCAAATTCTTTCATATTTTTTACTCTAACTTCATGGATTTGTCGTTTTAATGAACAGATTTCTTCATTTAGAGTATCAATCATTTCAATTTGTTCTTTT
>CALVEW010000073.1 GCA_944326645.1 Candidatus Gastranaerophilales bacterium | reverse complement strand
GATGAAATATTTGCATCTTTTATTGCTTTTTCCATTACGATTTGCATTGTTTCTGAATTAGGGTTTGTTATATGTGTTCCGTCTGTATTAGTTGCAAATCCTACTATTTCGGCATAAATTTTTGCTCCACGATTTTTTGCGTGTTCGTATTCTTCAAGGATTAAAGTACCTGCGCCTTCACCTATAACAAGTCCATCTCTATCTTTATCAAATGGCGATGGAGTTAAATTAGGAGTATCATTTTTTTGACTTGTTGCATACAAAGTATCAAATACTCCAATATGAGAAGGGCATAATTCTTCAGCCCCTCCTACTATCATCACATCTTGATGACCGTATTTTATCACTTCATATCCCATTCCGATACTTAAAGAACCTGATGTACAAGCAGTTGAAGAAGGTAAAAATCTACCTTTTGTTTTTAGGTAGAGTGAAATATTTACCCCTGCAGTTTGGGACATTAGTTTTATGTATGAACCTGAATTTAAGCCTTTCAATTCGTTTTCAAATTCAACCATATAAAAATCTTTTATAGGTAGCATTGAACCGCTTGATGAGCCGTATGAAACACCTGTTTGTCCGTTAGTTATTATTTCATTACCATATAACCCTGCATCAATAAGAGCATTTTCGGCTGTTCTTACTGCCATTATTGAAATGGGCCCCATTGTTCTTGTGACTTTTCTTGTAAAATGTTCAGGGATTACAAAATCTTTTACCTTTGTACAAAGTCTTGTATGCATATTTTTGATATTATCAAGAGTTGGCCAGTATTCAACACAGTTTTGATATGTTTTTAGTCTTTCAAATGCTGATTGTGTTGAACTTCCTAAAGGACTTGTTAAGTCCATACCTGTAACTACAACTCTTCTCACTAATACATACCCCCATTTACTGATATTACTTGACCTGTAACGTATGAGGCTGCATCACTTAGTAAGAAATTTATCACTCCTGCAACTTCTTCAGGTTTTCCAAATCGTTTCATTGGAATCATATTTATTACTTGTTCTTTTGGTAAATCAATTGTCATATCAGATTCTATAACACCTGGTGCAACACAGTTTACTGTTATACCTCGTTTTGCAACTTCAAGACTTAGGGCTTTTGTAGCGCCTATAATTCCTGCTTTAGATGCACTATAATTTACTTGTCCTCTATTGCCTGAAAGTCCTGATATTGATGAAAGAGTTATGATTCTGTTCTTTTTCTTGCTTTGAATCATAGGCATAATAAGGGGTTTCATAACATTATAGAATCCGCCTAAATTTGTGTTTATAACATTATCCCATTCTTCATCTTCCATTGCAGGAAGAACATTATCTCTTGCGATTCCTGCATTTAAGACAACACCATAATAGACTCCGTTTTTTTCAATATCATCTAGTAAAACTTTTTTTGTTTCTTCACGATTAGAGATATCAAATTGAAGTATTCTTGCAGAGTTTCCGATTTCTTCGTTTACTTCTTTTGCTTTATCAATATTTTTGTTACAATGCAAAACAACATTATAACCTTGATTTGTCAAATATATTGCAGTTGCTCTGCCTATTCCTCTACTTGAGCCTGTTATTAAAACTTCTTTATTCTTTAATTCCATTTTCAATTAAACCTTTCGCATCATCGCTTTGATAAACATTTAATGTAGCACTTGCACATTCTTCCCCATTTTTGTCATAGATAAAACATTCAAAAGAAACGATTCCATCGCCATTAAACATTTCCATTACTTTTGTTTGGTATGTTTCATTTAGTTTGAATAAATCTATTGAATTGTTATACATTCTTGTTCCAAGCAAGAAACCAATTTTAGGTTCTTCTTGATTGTTTCTGTAGTATGAATATGCTGCAATTGTCTGTGCCATAAATTCAATACCTACAAGAGAATTTACTCCTTTTAGTTTTTTGTTATAAAAAACCATATCCTCTTTTATTGTAAATTCACCTTTTAAATATTTTTCATCAAGATTGACTTCTAATACCTTATCAATCAATATCATTGGGTGATTATGTGGAAGTATTTTTTCTATTTGATTAATCATTTATTTATTCCCAATTATCATTATAGCATTAGCTCCTCCAAAACCAAAAGCATTCGTCATACATATTTTAGTTTCTTGAGGAGGGTTTGTAATATTTATTTTTTCAATTGTATCATCATATTCATTATCAAATTTATGAGGATAAAATCCTCCTTTATCTATCAAAGCACAGCAAAGAGCTGTTTCAACACTTGCAGCAGCTCCAAGACAATGACCTGTCATTGCTTTTGTTGATGATGAATATGTGTTTTTGAAATATTTTGATACTGCTTTTACTTCTGATAAATCGTTCGCAACTGTTCCTGTTCCGTGCAAGTTTATATAATCAATATCTTCAGGTTTAAGCCCTGATTGTTGAAGTGCAATTTCGATTGCTCTTATTGCTTGAACCCCTTCAGGATCAGGAGTTGTTGAATGATATGTATCAGTTGTTTCTCCAATGCCTAGAATATTTATACCTTCGGCATCTTTTTCTACAGTAAATATTGCAACACCTTATCCGATATTTATTCCTTTTCTGTTTTTACTTAGAGGGATTGTTTTTTCATCAGATAAAACTTCCAAAGAAGTAAATCCAAACAAAGGAACTTTAGATAACATATCTGTTCCTGCAACAATAACGGCATCTGAAAGATTACTTTTTATAAGGTGCTCTGCAATAGAAAATGATTTAATCCCTGATGTACAAGCCGTTGAAACTCCTGCTGCATAACCTTTTAGCCCTAAAAATTCTTTTAAGAATAATGCAGAATTACCTATTTCTGATTGGGTTTTGTTTTTAGAATATTGATATTCTTCAACACCTGTATTTGTAGTTGCAACAACTACACCAATTCTTTTATTTCCGTATCTCTTGATTAAAGAATCAATATATTCTTTTAACGGTTCATAACATTCTATAAGTAAACGATTACATTTGATATCATAATCAGGATTTGAGATATTTATATTATTATCTTCAATTTCTCCAACACAAAGAGTTTTTCCTTTTATAATATCATTCCTGAGTGAAAACTTATTGTTATTCCCAAGAATAGCGTTTTCGTAAACTTCGTCAATATTACGACCCAGATTACAAATGCAATTGTATTTAGTAATAGTGATGTCCATAATTTCTCTTTTGTAATATCATATTAGCATGAAAACTTTCAATATCGAGAAGTTCCATATTATAAAAGGTGATGATATAGATGTTTCTTTTCTTCCAATGATGGTTAGAAGAAAGTTAAGTAAACTTGATAAAATTGTTTTTTCTTTATTAGAAAATATTTATCAAGAAGATGTTGATAATATAATTTTATCCTCACAATATGGCGAATTTGATAGATTAAATGAAATAATTTCACAATATACAGAAGAAAATATGGTATCACCAATAAAATTCTCTGCTTCTGTTCATAATTATTCAGTCGCAGCATTTTCTCAGATGAAAAAAATTACAAATTCATACAATGCAATTTCCGCTGGTAAAGATTCACTAGTTACAGGAATAATTTCTGCAATTATTCAAGAAGATACAAAAACTTGTATGTGCTATGCAGATGAAATTGGAATTGGGTTAATAATATCAACAAAAGAAAATGGTGAATATACATTTTCTCAAGAAGATTGCGAAGCTGAACCAATAGAAGAATTTATCAAATTTTTAAACAAAGAAAAAAATACTTGGAAAAGTGGATTAGGAGTGTTTAAAAGGTTATGATTAAATTATTCCGTTCATTATCTGTATTAATATGTTTTGCTATCTTTGGGATTGGTGCGTTAACTATTAGTTTTTTAATATTCCCTATTATAAAATTATTCTTTAGAGGTAAAAAACAAAAAGATTGTTTTGCAATAATTATAAGAAAATCTTGGAGATTTTTTACAAGATTAATGGAATGGTTTGGAATTATAAAGGTTCATATCAAAGATATTGAGAAATTGAAAAATATAGAAAATAAAGTAATTGTATCAACACATCCAAGTTTTATTGATATTGTTATCTTGATAAGTCTTATTCCTAAATCTGTTTGTTTTGCAAAAAAAGAATTGATGAATAATATTTTTATGAAAAATATTATAAGAAATATTTGTATATCAAGCGGGCTTGAACTTGAAGAAATGGTAGATGTTACAAAAAAATATTTAGATAATGGTTATAATATAATAATTTTCCCAATGGGGCGCCGTCATAAAAAAGATGAATACCCTAAAATCAAAAAAGGTGCAACTGTTGTTGCAATGAATGCAGATAAAAATATTCAACCAATAAAAATAACAAACGATTATGATTTTCTGCAAATAGGTCAATCCATTTTAGATGCAGGAGATAAAACAATTAATTATTATATAGAGCCACTTGAAGAAATAAATATCAAAGATTTTGAAAATCCTGACAGAGTTACTATGAGGAAAGAAATTACTGACTCGATTGCAAATACTCTATATTGTAAAAGTTGAAGATTATGTTTTTTTATTGTATAAAACTATTATGGAATTAAAAGAAGAAATAAAAGATTTAATTATTAAATCATTAGATTTAGAAGATTTAACAGTAGAAGATATTAAAGATGACGAGCCATTATTCAATGATGGATTAGGGCTTGATTCTATTGATGCTTTAGAAATTGGTATGGCTTTGCAGAAGAAATATAATCTTAAACTTTCTTCTGATAAAGAAAAAAATGCTAAACTTTTCTACTCAGTTAATACATTAGCAGAATTTGTGGAGTCTAATAAAAATGCCTGAATTAACAACTGATGATATTTTTCAAATACTAAAAGGAATACTTGTAGATGATTTCGAAGTACCTCCTGAAAATGTTTTGTATGATGCAAATCTATTTGAAGACTTAGATTTGGATAGTGTTGATGCAGTTGATTTAGCTGTAAGACTTCAACAATATACAAATAAAAAAATTCCGCCTGAAAACTTTAAAGAAATTAGAACTATTAAAGATGTTGTAATGGCGATAGATAAGTTGTTGCAAGAATAATGATAAAAAGATTAAAACCATTATTTCCTATAATGATAACTCTAACTGTAATTGGAGTATTTTATTATACAAGATTAAATTCATTAAAATTTTATCCTGTATTAATGAATTTTGTTTTCTTTATGATGTTTTTTATTTCATCTTTTCAAGAGGAAACAGTTATACAAAAAATTGCTCAAAAACTTGATGGAGAATTGATTCCAGAATTAGTTAATTATACGAGAAATTTAACTTATATTTGGGTAGCTATAACAGGTATTAATTTATCTATGTCTATTCTAACCTTGTTTTATTCAAATAAAATTTGGGCATTATACAATGGATTCATTTCATACTGCTTAATTGGTTTAACTTTTGCAATCGAATATCCAATTAGACTTTGGTATAAAAGAAAGGTTGGAGTTAAGTGCTAGATAATGATAATGTTGTTTTCTTAATTCATAATGGAGAGAAAATAACATATAAAGAATTTAAGTCTGTATTAAAAAAACAGATGAGTCATATCAAAAAACTTAACCCTAATCAGGTCGTTTTATGCGGCGATGATACTTTTGTGTTTTTAGTAAACTTATTCAGTTGTATTTATTTAAAAATTAATGTTGTTATAATTTCTGATAAAACAAAATTGCAGTATACAGAAGGTTTGTTTATAGATGAAATTTTTGATTCTAAAGATGAAGTTGAATTAGAAGCAATTAACCAAGATTATGTTATTAATTTTCTAACATCAGGAACAACTTCTACTCCTAAAATGATACCTGTTGCAATAAAAAACTTGATTGCAGAAGCTCAAGATATGTCAGAAATTTATGACTTTTCAAAAGCAACAGAGTTTTTGACTTCATCAACATTAGCTCATCATTATGGATGTACTGTATGTTTATTTTTACCAATGGTTTTAGGTATCCCAATAAATACAACAAGAGTAGTTTATCCTCAGGACTTATCTTCAGAAAATTCTGTATTTGTTTCAACGCCTGCATTTTTAAGCCGTATGGTTAAATATAATATTATTCCTGCAAATAAACCTTTGTTAATTACATCTGCGGGGGCTAAGTTAGAAGAAAAAGATTTTGATGAATTATTAAACTATACAGATGTTATTGATATGTACGGTTGTACAGAAACAGGTGTTCTTTGTTATAAAACAAAACCTGATATGTTACATCAATTATTAAAACGAGTCGAAATTAAAGATGATATCGTAAAAGCTCCTTATATGGTATTTGATGAGTTTCAACTTCCTGATAAAATTGTCCAAACATCTGATGGAATAAAAATAATTTCAAGAAAAGATAGAGTTGTTAAAATTCAAGATGAGAGAGTTTCATTAACTGAGTTAGAAAAATTTGTTAATGATATTGATTTTGTTGAAAAGTCATATTGTGACAAAATTGGAGAAAAAGTTGGTTGTCTGGTTGTTTTAAATAAAGAAGGACAAGATAAATTTATACAAAATGGAATGAAACAAATTATCAAAGATTTAAAACAACTTCTTAAAGATAAGAGTAAAATCATTCCTCAAAAATGGAAGTTTGTTGATGAAATTCCTAAAAATTCTTTTGGGAAAATATACAGAGATTATATTCTAGAATTATTTGATATAAATTTGACGCTCCCTATTATTACGAAAAGAGAACAAACAAATTTAAGCTTGATTTTTCATAGGGATAGTAATTTCTTTAAAGGTCATTTTGATAATTACTCAATAGTTCCGGGGGTTGTTCAGCTTTATTATGCTGCTTTTTATATTAAAGAATTATTTGGATACGATATAGGTATGGGACAATTAAAGAAAATAAAATTCTCTAATTTGATAGTTCCTGACAAAGAAATTGATTTGATTTTTACAGAGAATGAGAATTCAATTTTGTATAAATATCAAAAAGGTGATAAAGTATATTCAAGTGGACAATTCCCTAAAATAAACATTTTTGAATAGGAGCTTATTATGATAAAAACGACAACATATATTGATGTTCAGTTTTATGATTTGGATCCGATGAATATTGTCTGGCATGGAAATTATATAAAATATTTGGAACAAGCTCGTTGTGAAATGTTTGATAAAATGAATTATTCATATATGGATATGTATAATGACGGCTTTATGTATCCTATTGTCAAAATGGATATGAAATATATTAAGCCATTAAATTTTGGCGATAGAATTAGGATAGAATGTGAATTGGAAGAAATTGATTTATCAATAATAATTAAATATACAATTTATAATGATAAAACTGATGAAAAAATATTCACCGCAAAATCAATGCAAATGTGTGTTGAGGTTAAGACTAATAATACAATATATGAAGTTCCTAAAAAAATGAAAGAAAAAATAAAAGCATATGAAAAATTTATTGAAAATAATTGTAATAATGATATTGATAACAAATAGTGTTCTAGCATCAGATGTCTTTTCTCATCCATCTTGTGCCAGATGTGTCATGAATTCTATTCCTGATTTTGGAAACAGCGTAAGATGCAAATTTACCCAAACAAAAACTATACCAAATTCTCCTGTTGTTTTAAACTCAGGCGGAGATTTTGTTTTTGATAAAAATAGAGGTGTTATTTTTTATACAAAATATCCTGTTAATATGACAACTGCTTATAATCGAAATGAGCAAGTTAATAAGATAATTAATGATATCGTAAATAGAAATTATTCATCTTTAGAAAAGAATTTTGATTTTTATTTTGTTAAATCTAATTATTGGGAATTGGGCTTAGTTCCTAGAAATTCTCAAATGAAAAGATATGTCAAAAGATTATATATATCAGGCGATAACAAAATTAATGTAATAGAAATAAAAAATGTTGATGGAAGTTCAACAAGAATTAATTTTAAGGAAAGCTAATGAAAAAGGCTATAACTTTAATTTTAATATTTTTTGTTGGGTTAGTTTATGTATTTATAAATAAACCTTCTTTTGAAACAGATATTCTAAAATCTATTATAAAAGAAGATGCGCAAACCAAAGTTTTAATTGATTTAAACAAAAAAGTTAATTCTGATATAAGTGTAATTTTTGAATCTGATGATTCTGTTTTATTGAAACGGGAGCAGGAAAAATTTTGTAAGGAAATTGTCGATAAAAAAGCAGGGAATATAATTTCAACAGATGA
>CALVEW010000072.1 GCA_944326645.1 Candidatus Gastranaerophilales bacterium | reverse complement strand
TGTCCCTTGGGACGAGGGGGTCGCACGTTCAAATCGTGTCATCCCGACCATTTTAAAAAGAAGCCTTTATAGGCTTCTTTTTTATTTGATTTAAATAGCTGTTAAAATAACTTAAAATAAAGTCAAATATTCCTTTTTCATTGTTTTAATATATATATGGAAGGTAAAGTAGGAAATGTTTTTGAAACACAGTTTCATTATACTGTTCATAAGAACAGCAATAATACTTCTGTGCAACAAAATCCTTCTCAAACAAATAGTCCAAATACTGTTGGTAGCAGCATAAGTTTGATTCCAAAGGATGTTAAAGATAAATCAGTTAATCATATATTGAGAAATTCGGGTATTGCAGCAGGTATAGGTGTTGCAATTTTAACACCTGTAGTGATACTTGCATCAAAAGGTAAATTTCCAAAACTTTCCAATTACATAAATAAGAAATTACAAAAAGTCACTACGAAGTTGAATGAATTAAGAGAAAAACCACAAATGACTAATGCTGAGATGGTTTATCTTAATTCGCTGCAGAAAACAAATAAAACATTAAATTCCATTAAAGGTCTTTTATTGAATTCAGGTCCATTAAAGGATGTTTTATTTGATAAAACATTGAGAAAAATTGGATTGGGTAAAGTTTGTAATAAAATAACTGGCTTTTTTGAACGAATGGCATTAAAAATGACATCAATTGCATATAAGAGTTCAAATGATGCATTTGCATTAATGAAAGATGTATTTTCTCAAACAAATAAATCTTTATTAAATTCAAAAACATCATCTAAAGTAGAAACAATAAATGGTGTTTCAAAAACAGTATCAGAATGGGCTCAACTAGCAGAAGAAAAACTTCAAAAAATGGATACAATATATGATGCATTTAGACCTAAAAGTGTTGCTAAACGTAATAGATGGTTAGGTAATCAGTTTGAAGGTTTAGGTGATGTTGTATTTGATAAAACTTATGGAAATTTAAAACAATTTTTAACAACTCCAAAGAGTTGGACATCTTTTATAACAGAAGATTTAGTAGCTCCAACAAAAATTAAATATTCAAGAAATATATTACGTAGTAAAAAGATGATAACAAATACCCATTCTGATGTTTCAAAAGAATTAGAAACACTTGTTTCAAATATAGAAAACAGTTTAGATTTAACCAACAAACAATCATTGAATTTATTGAAACGAATTAAAAAAGCAGTTGGTTTATACAATTTGAATAATTCATCTCAATCTAAACAAGAAATTGTTTCAGAAATCAATAATATTTTAAAAGAATCTACATCTATATTAGAAGGAGAAGGATCAAAATATTCGCAGGTAACATCAAGAAAAATTAAAAAGACATTAGGTAATATTAGATATATTGTTGATTCAGATAAAAAGGGTGAATTGGAAGAAGTAATGGAGATATATAAGCATATTCTTCCGGATCAAAAATATTTTGAATTAAAACGTTCAAGTAAAAAAATGCGTGAAGCATTAAATCATGCAACAGATACAGAAGCTGATAAATTTGTCGATAAAATGAGAGATTTAAAATCTGGTTCAGCGATATCAGATGTAGGATTTGGGTTATTATTTCCATTAGGCTCGACAGCAGTTGCAATGTCTATGGCTGATACAAAAGAGAAAAAACGTTCAGTAGGGTTAAATTTTGGTATCCCCTTATTTGTTGGTTTGGCAACTAGTATGTGGGGCACAATTGCAATGCTTGCAGCGGGTCCATCAATGGCTTTAGGTCTAGTAACAAGTACAATAACTAACCAAATTTGTTCTCGCATAGATAATTCGTTAAAGAAAAAAGATGCAGAGAAATTATCTGCTCAAACAAATTCACAACCAGCAACTAAAGCTTAGAAATAAGTTCATTAACATTATCAACTGATTCTTTATTCATAATGTTATAAAAATTGCTTGCTTGGCTTTCCCAGAAATTTTTTACTGCTTGAACAGGGTTTGCAGGGTTTCCTGATTTGGTATTCAATTCTCCTTGAAGAATAGAATCTACAACAGGAGAAAATGATTCTTTAGCGCTATCAATAAGGTTTCCAATATTAAACCTAGAATCATTTTGAATATTTGAATCGGTATTTATTGAATCAATCATTTCATCAGGATTGATTTCATTCATTAATGAATTATAGTCAAAACCTTCAATATCTAATCCTGCAGGAACTCCTAATTGATTTTGAATTTTAGAAGAGAAATTTTCTTTGATTTTAGAATCATCGAGTTTTTCATCTAAGATATTAGAAAAAGTATCATCAGATAAATCAAAATTATTGATATTATTTTGGTTTTGATTTTCTTGAGTTTGAAATATTGAACTTAAATTGTTTAATATTGGACTATTCATAATACCCTCTTCCAATGGTATTATGAAATATAATGCAAAAAATATCATCATTTAGTTGAAGGATTTAAGTATTCAAAGAATTTCATACCTTTTTCAATTTTTTCTTTTGCAAGTTTTTTATTATGTGTTAAAAGGTATTGATATCCTTCAAAGAATTCTTTGTTGATATTTTTTATGATGTCCTTTTCATCAATCATTGGTTTTAATTCCTTTGTATAAACCGTGTATATTGCAATATGAAAGAGCTTCATCAATACTAATATTGTTTAATATTTCCATTTCTGCTTTATTCTGCGGATAAAAATATTTTATAAATACATTATTTTTATCTTCTGTTTGGGCTTGGATGAACATAATATAATGTTCATCTTCCATAGGGTGATTTTCTAGTGTAATTATAGTTTTATTTTCATAAGTGTTTATTTTAGGGGAGTGTTTTTCTGTTGTTAAATCTTCTTTATTTTTAGGTTCTAGTAGTTCCATTGCATTTCCACAACATACAAGATCTCCGTTTCCTGAAATAAGAACTTCTACAATATTCCCACAAGTATTGCATTTATATATTTGTAATTTTTTAGTCATAAATTTCTCCTTTTTTAATAATTATATAGATTGTAAAAATAAATATCATTGCCGTATATGGCTATTTATGGTATTGTGTGGGTATGGTAGATTTGAATACTCAATATGAAGAAATGGAAGCTAACTATAAAGAAATCTTTATAGAAGCAGCTGAGATGATAAGAGCAGCAATAGATAAATTTAAGCCGGATGTAAGTTGTAAATCTTGTAGGATAAAATGTAATATTCAAAATCCTGATATTTTTTCAGATTTTCCAGGCGGATGTCCATATTATAATTGGCAAATGCAGGCATTGACATACTTAACAACAACTTATGCAGAAAAATTAAAAAAAGCAAAAGAGAAGATAAGTGAAGGAAGAGACAAATGCAAGTGTAACATGTGTGGGGCTTGTTGTAAGTTAGCTGTAAGTGAATTTTCATATACCCAGTTGAAACAGAAGGCAATGCGCGGTGATAAATTTGCAACAATGTTTACAAGTTGTTTTGTTCCATATGAGTCAGAAGAAGAAGCACAAAAGGCAGTTCCAGAGTATTTTGAATTATCGAATGCTCTATTAGATCCAAATGAGAGAGTATATTTTTATTATTGTCCTAAATTAACTCCTGATAATAAATGTTCAGATTATGAAAACAGACCTTTATTATGCAAGGATTTTCCTATGACTCCATTAAAATTATTACCATCAACTTGTGGTTATTTACCTTGGAGAACCGGCGCTAATAAATTAGCGATGTCAATAAAAGCAAGAGAAGATATTATAGCATTTTATAAACAAAAATTAGGCTAGAGGTTAAAGGGGTAAAGGGGTAAATGAACTGGTAAATTTTAGCCCATTAGTTAAAAAATATTTGAATAAGGATAAAAAAATGAGTGAAATAAAATTTGGAACAGATGGATGGCGTGCAATTGTAGGAGAAGACTTTAATGAAGAAAATGTTGCAAAAGTTTCTCGTGCAATAGCTAAGTATGTATATGATGAGTATGGAATAGGAAAGAAAATCATAATTGGATATGACCCAAGAAATATGGCTGATGTTTTTTCCAAACAATGTGCTGATATAATTTCATCTTATGGGTTTGAGGTATATTATTCAGAAAGAGTTATACCAACTCCTGTTCTAGCTTATTGTGCAAAAGATAGAAATGCTTGTGCTGTTATGTTTACAGCATCTCATAATCCTCCTGAATATTTAGGAATAAAATTTATTCCGGATTATGCAGGTCCAGCAACACAAGAAATTACAGATAAACTTGTTGAAAATTTAGATAAAGAATTTGAAACAAATTTGTCAAAAAAAGAAATAATTATTGAGAATTTTGAAGAAGAATATTTTACTCATATAGAAAAATTAATTGATTTTGATTCAATAAAAGAATTGGATACAACTATAATATTTGATGGGTTGTATGCTGCAAGTATTGGTTATTTTGATAAATTACTAGATAGACATGGTATAAAATATGAAACCTTGCATATGCATCACGATGTTAATTTTGGCGGAGGAATGCCTGAACCAAAACCAAAGTTCTTGAAAGAATTAATTGAAAAAGTTAAAGAAAATGGTAATGCAATTGGATTAGCAAATGACGGTGATTCTGATAGATTTGGTGTAATCAATGAAAAAGGAGAATATGTTACACCAAATGAAATTATTTCAATTCTTTTACTTCACTTGGTTGGAGAAAAAGATATGGAAGGCTGCCTTGTAAAAACTGTTGGAGCAAGCCTTTTATTGAATAAAGTTGCAGATTTATTGAATGTTCCTGTTGTCGAAACTGCAGTTGGGTTTAAACATGTAGGTCAAGCAATGAGAGATAATGACTGTATAATTGGTGGTGAAGAATCAGGTGGCTTAAGTATTAAAGGTCATATTCCGGAAAAAGACGGACTATTAGCTAATTTATTAGTTCTTGAAGCTATGGCATATTCAGGAAAATCTCTTGTTGATTTGCAAAAAGAAATTAAAGCTCTTGCAGGTTGTTCATTCGTAAATGATAGAATTGATTTAAAACTTGATAATAGAGATAAGATAAAAGATGTTCTAGATATCGTGTCTAATCAAACTGAAGTTGCCGGCATGGAGGTAAATGATAAGAATTTAATTGACGGAGTAAAAATATATGTTGGAGATTCAAGTTGGATACTTGCAAGACCATCAGGAACAGAACCTTTATTGAGAATTTATTTTGAAAGTGATACTCAAGATAATCTAAAAAAACTTCAAGATGATATAATGTCAAAAGTTGATGTATAATAAAATCATAAATTACAAATAGCATAAGGAATATAAATAATGATAGAAATGAAAGTAATGGGTATAGCCCTCGATACAAGAACAGGATCACCAATTGTAGTATTGCACGATTTAGAAAATAGAAAAGCATTACCAATTTGGATTGGTTCAGCAGAGGCTAGTGCAATTATAAGAAAAATAGAAAAATTATCAGTTGCACGTCCAATGACTCATGACTTAATAATTTCTATTATTGATAAAGCTGGTTATACATTAGATAGAATAGAAATCAATGATGTAGAAAAAGAAACATATTATGCAACATTATTTTTAACAAAAGGTGATGAAGTTTTAGAAATAGATTCTCGCCCATCAGATGCAATAGCTGTAGCCATGAGAGCTGATGCTCCAATATTTGTAACTGCAAATGTTTTAATGAACGGTTCAGTTTCAACAGATTCTGCAAGAGATGAAGAAGAAGCAGAAGAATTTAAAGAATTTATTCAAAGCATAAAACCATCAGATTTTGAAAAACTAATAGACAAACACAGAGAATCCGATCAGTAGCAAATTTTTTAATTTTCGCGTTTTAAAATAAGTGTGATAAAGATTAATTCGTGTGTAAATAAAAGTTTATTATCGTTAAAACCTCAAAAAATACATGGTGTAAATCCACAATTAACTTACCCTCCAAGTGGTAAGAGTTTTGATTTACCAAGATTTTCATCAGTAGAGATGCTGATGGCTAGAGTTATGAATAGGATTGCTATTAATAATGATTATGTAACAAGGTCTAAAAAGGTATTTAAGAGCAAAACAGTTTTAGAACAAGATCTAAAACGATTAAAATCTGAAACAATAGAAGATTCTTATAAAAGAGCATTTTGGATAAATCCTAAAGATAAAAAAGGATATCATTTGTTAGATGAAGGTTTAACAAATGATGGAAAACAAAAACTAAGAATTTTAAATGAACAGGGAGAGTTTGTAAAAAATGCAGAAGTAGTACCTAAAACAATAATTCTATCAGATATAAAAGAAGGACAAAATATTCCAATAATAAAATCAGGTGATACTGTATTAAGCCATACAGATTTGATAAATATTTATGCAAGACGTTTTAATCCTTTTGCTATATATAAAACAGCACCTGTTGATTTAAATGGTCAAGGAGCAAAGGTTTTTAATGAAATAATCGATAAAGTTGATAATAATACTACTTGTGTAGCCTTATCATATGCAAACATAGTTCAGCTAGAAAGTGCAAAAGCTTCAGGTAAACCCCTTAAAGAATTTATTCAAAATTATTTAAAAAATGATGCCAAAGAAGATTATGAAGCACAAAAAGGACTAGAGAAATTAGCTAAAAAAACAAGAGTTTTGGCAGGTGCAGGGAATCGAGGTGAAAATTCTATCAATACTTTCTTATCTCATCAAGGTGTAGAAGGAGTTGGAGGTTTACATGATTGGGGAGTAGTTCATCCTGATTCATCTTCAAGAAACAGTATCTTTACTCAACATTATGAGCCTTTTGATTATCGCGTAAAAACAACAAATGAAGGGGTTAATGTAACAGAACTTTCAGGAACAGATTATCCTCTTAAATTTCCACACGAGGCTGGAAGTTTTTTAGGTGTTATAAGTGGAACTTCATTTGCTACACCTGTAAGAGCTGCAAAGTTAGCACTTAATGAGATGATGGAAGGAATACTTTAACCTGATTTCGACCATGTTCTTTTGCAGAATATAGCATTTCATCAGCTTTTTTTAATATGTCATCAGATGTATTTATATCACTATTAAAATCCGCAACTCCAATACTAATAGTTACATTTTGATTATTAAACTTATGCTTGCTTATTTTATCTCTGAGTTTTTCAAGTGGTAAAATTGCGTTTTGAGATGTCGTTTCTGGCATGATTATAGTTATTTCTTCCCCTCCATATCTAAATACAACATCTGTTTTCCTAAATGTATTTTGAATGATTTTAGAAATTTCTTTTAAAACAAAATCTCCAAATTGATGTCCATATGTGTCATTGATATTTTTAAAATGATCAATATCAATCATTGCAAGAGTAAATGGAGTTTTGTATCTTTTAGAACGATTAAATTCTTGATTTAAATTAATGTCAAACTGATGCCTGTTATACAATCCTGTTAATCCGTCAACAGATGATTTGAAAATTTGTTCTGAATACAAATATTTTAGTTTGAATATACTTAAAAGTTCATTGATTAAAAAGTTATAAGTACTAATGTCTGTTTTAAGTATTTCATTTTCTGAAATGATACATATTCCACCTAATAATTTATTTTGGAATAAAAAAGGTACAATTAATTCATTTTCAAGGTTTTTATCATTATAATCATTTACTTTCATTTGTATAATGTTACTTTTTGTTTTAATGATTTGTTTGAATTCTGACATGTGATTAAAAAAATTTTCTTCAATACTTTGAACATTATTATTTTTATTTTTAATTAAAAGGTTGAGAGTATTAATCCCGTATATGTCAGGGCTATTAAAGAATATCCCTGCAATTTCAAAATTAAAATGTTTTTTTAAAATATGGAACATTTTTTCAATAAGAACGTCATTATAATTGATAAAGTCAATTAAATTTCTAAAATCATTGATTATGTCAATATAATTGTTATTTTTAAGTGAAAAATTATTCATAAAAACATACCCGTACACAAATTATTTAATGAAAAATATGAAAAAGTCATGGGCTTGACAGTCAAAACATGCACAGAGCATGGAATAGGGGTAAAATGATTTTGAAAAGCAGGCTCAATAATTAAGATTTGTAAAGGGGTAAAAAGCTTATAAAATAAGGGTTTTATAAAAAAGCTTAAAAAACTAAAAAAAAAGTAGTTGCAATTAAAAATTGATGTACTAATATAGATATTGTGCCAAGGATACAGAGGGGACGTTAAGGAGAACCAAAACGAACGGCACAATGAACTTTAAACACAAGCCGGAAGAATAAGAAAATATTTAAACTACCAACAGTTTTTTATGGTGGGATAAATAAAGAAAGATTTCAATCGAACCTTGAAAATAGAATAGCTGAAAACGACTAGATATACTTGTTGATTCAAAAGAAATGACAGACAACGCAATAGACGAAGTCGAGCAGAATGTCGAGTTAGCCCTCGATATTCGATGGACATAAACTT
>CALVEW010000071.1 GCA_944326645.1 Candidatus Gastranaerophilales bacterium | reverse complement strand
TTTTGCCAAGCCGTACCAAAATTCCCTTTCAAATGAGGATATTTATTTAACTCCGGATATGCATGACAAGGAAGCATCTCACCATGTGTATAAATATTTACACCCTTATCTTTTGTCTGTTCAAGAATCAAACTTAGATCCTTCAAATCATGACCTGTTACAATAATAAAAGGACCTTTCTCTATATTTGTTGTAACTTTTCTTGGTTCAGGATTTCCATAAGTTTCAGTATTTGCCTTATCTAAAAGCTCCATACATTTTAGATTTATTTCACCTGTCTTTAATACTAATGGCAATAATTCATCTACTGAATAATTTTTTGATATTGCTTGTAATCCTTCATAAAAGAAATTATCAACTTCTGCATCTTTATATCCTAAAACTCTTGCATGATGAGCATAAGCAGCCATTCCTTTTAATCCAAATAATATCAATGATTTTAAACTTCTCACATCATCATCACAATCCCATACTGCTTTGATATCAAAATTAGAATCACAATTAATATGGCGTTTGGCTTTTTCTGTAAATTTTTTGATAGATTCATCATCAAAATTAACATTTGTAATGGTTATAAATAAACCATTTATCAAAATCTCAGTATGGACACCATTTTTCTCTGCACAATTTGCCATCTCAATTAACGCGCTTGTTAATTCATCTTGTAAATTCGCAGTATCAGCCTTTTTCCCACAAACACCTTGAACCATACACCCCTTACCATGAGCTGTCTGCTCACATTGAAAACAAAACATATTCATATAATTTTTCTCCTTACCACCAAATAGTAAAAAATAAAAATAATATAAACATAGTTAATAGAACTATTTTTTATAACTAATATATTGACTGAGAGTAACTATCAAGTTTTATAATTTTATTTGTAAAGGAGAATATTATGACAAATAAAATTATTTTAGAACTACCAAACAACGAAGAAATTGTTAAAAATAACGTAGAATTTATTCATCTAACAGGGGAAAATAATACTGTAAAAATAAAAGTAGACAGCGAAGAAAAGTTTGACAAATTAAAAGGTTTAAATATTTTTGTTTTTGGAAACAACAACTCAATAAACCTTGGTAAATTACTGTTCCCTGTAAATGAATCAATAGGACTAACAGGGTTAATGATTAATATAGGAAACCCTCCGGAAGATACAGTAGATCCTGGAGTAAATCGATATGCAAATAACTGTAAAATAGATATTGGAGATAATACTATATTTTGTGGAGTTAGATTATTTTTACAAGATAGCAACACCTCAATTTCTATTGGAAATGATTGTATGTTCTCTTGGGGAATTGATGTTTGGTGTACAGATGTCCACACAGTAACAGATTTGGATGGAAACCCTCTAAACTTTAGTGAAAGTATCGAAATTGGAAACCATGTTTGGGTTGGAAAAGATGTTAAAATAGGTAAAAATACAAAAATTTCAGCAGATAGTATAATCGGCTGGGGTTCAATTGTCACTAAGAAATTCGATGAAACAAATGTTGTAATCGCAGGCAACCCTGCTAAAATAGTTAAAAGAAATATTAATTGGAATTTTAGAGATTTAGGAAATTATCAAATATATAGAGAGGGTTTAAAAAATGTTTAAAAAGATTTTTGCAATATTAATAACATTAATGTTTGCGCAGAATGGCTTTGCAAATACACTTGATAAAATAAATTCTCCACAGGATTTAAAAAAATTATCAAACAAACAAATGGAATCATTAGCTCAAGATATCCGAGATGGAATACTAAATAGAGTTAACAAAGTTGGAGGTCACTTAGGACCTGACTTAGGAATCGTAGAAGCAACTATTGCAATGCACTATGTATTTAATTCTCCACAAGATAAATTTGTGTTTGATGTTTCTCACCAAACATACCCACACAAAATGCTTACAGGAAGAAAAGCTGCTTTTACTGACCCAATTAACCACCCTGAAATCTCAGGCTACTCAAACCCAAAAGAAAGTAAACACGACCATTTTATTATGGGACATACATCTACATCTATTAGTCTTGCAACAGGCATGGCAAAAGCTAGAGATATAAAAGGTGATAAATATAATGTAATCGCACTTATTGGAGATGGTTCTCTATCAGGTGGAGAAGCATACGAAGGACTTAATAATGCTGCTGTTTTAAATAGCAATTTTATTATAATCGTAAACGATAATGAAATGTCTATCGCTGAAAATCAAGGCGGACTTTACAAAAACCTAAGAGAACTTAGAGCAACAAAAGGACAAGCTCAAAATAATATATTCAAAGCTCTTGGATACGATTACTACTATGTTGAAGAAGGCAATAATATTAATGAATTAATAAAAGCGTTCAAAAAAGTTAAAGATACAAATAAGCCAACAATTGTTCATATTCATACTCTAAAAGGTAAAGGATATAAACCTGCAGAAGAAAATAAAGAAATGTATCATTGGCAATTAGCAGGATTTATGGACAAGAAAAAAACAGAAAACAAAGAAACATATAACTCAATAACAACAGATTATATTCTTAAAAATAAATCAGTTATCGCAATAAACCCTGCAACTCCGGGAAGTTTTAATTTTACACCAGATTTTAGAGCTAAATTAGGAAGCAGATACGTTGATGTTGGAATTGCAGAACAACATTCAGTAGGCTACGCATCAGGAATTGCAACAAATGGAGGAAAACCTATCCTTTGTGTTGCAAGCTCATTTATTCAAAGAGCATATGATCAATTATCTCAAGACTTAGCATTGAATAACTCTCCTGCAACAATTCTTGTTTATAGAGCAGGAATAAATGATACCGATATGACACATTTAGGAATCTTTGATATTCCTTTAATCAGTAATATTCCAAATATTGTTTATTTATCGCCAACTAATAAAGAAGAATACTTAGCAATGCTTGATTGGTCTGTTAATCAAACAAAATACCCTGTAGCAATAAGAGTTCCTACTGGAGATTTAGTTTCAACAGGAGTAAAAGATAAAACAGATTATTCTATTTTAAACAAATTCAAAGTAATAGAAAAAGGGGACAAAGTAGCAATAATTGCAGCGGGTAATTTCTTTAGTTTAGGTAAAGATGTAAAAGAAGAACTCAAAAAACAAGGAATAAACGCAACATTAATAAATCCTTGCTATTTAACAGGAGTTGATGAAAAGTTATTAAATGAACTTAAGCAAAATCATAAACTTGTAATAACTCTAGAAGACGGTTGTCTTGATGGCGGTTTTGGAGAAAAAATCTCAAGATTTTACTCGAATTCTGATATAAAAGTTCTAAACTTTGGAGCGAAAAAAGAATTTACTGACAGAGTACCTCTTAAAGAACTCTACCAAAGATATCACTTAACAAAAGAACTTATCACTCAAGATATAATGAATAATTTATAATACTAAAAGGCTCGATTAACGAGCCTTTTTAATTATAAATCAACATCAATAGTAAAGTTATCAAGTCCTATTTCTTGAAGTAGTGCAATATAAGAATTGTAGTAAACTCGCATTGCATCAATAAATTCGTTCAACAATTCTTGATGAGAATGTTCTACAACGATTAAGTTAGTTAATACTGTATTACCTTTTTGGTATCTTTGTTTTGATAAATTAAGTATTTTTCTTGATTCATCTAAAATATCTTTATAATGTTCTACATTTTCTTGAGCCATCACAAACTTGTCGTAGTTTGTATGAATAACATTTTTAGTAATATTTATAATTGAATTGTATTCCAATTGTGCTTTTTCATATTCTAATTTTGCATTTTTAATCTCAGGATTATACAAATATAATGATGGAATATCAAATCCTGCTCCAACATAAGCACCCGGAGTACCATCATGTGCAAATGCATAACCACCTGACAAATACAAATCAGGAACTCTTTGTCTCAATGCTACTGTAATATCTCTTTTGGCTTTTTGAACTTTATCTTCAGCCATTTTAATGTCATAACGATTCTTAAATGCTACTGTTTCCAATTCCGAATAATCAGGCAAGCTCAATTGAGTAAAAAATTCTTTACTGAAAATTGAATCTTCTTTTGCATCATATAATGTTGGATTATTAGCTAAATTTAGAACTTTATTAAAATTGTATTGAGCAGTTCTTATATCTGCTTGAGCTCTATTTATCTGAACCAACTGTTTCTTCAATCTCATATCAGCTTGAAGAACATCTATTTCATAGTTAGGTGAAGATTTTGGACGTTTCTTAGCAATATCTAATAAATCTTCTAATAATTCTCGTCTTTCTTCTAAAATTCTTAATTCAGATTTTGCAACAAGCAAATTAAAATAAGATATTCTAACTCTTAATTTTAGCTTAAATTCATAATCTTTAATTTTATTTTGGGTATATGAAAGTTCTGCTTGTGCAGATTTTTTTCTAGCACCACGCTTTGTAATCTCGATAGGTAATGTTATACCTATTTGGCTCGAATTACCTCTTGCAATAGGTCCCATCAATAAATTTGATTGAAATTGTGGGTTTCTTAGTGCATTAGCTCGTTTTACATCATTTTGAGAGATTCCTAAATCTTTTCTTTGCTCTTGAAGTTCAATATTACCTTCCAATGCAAGATTCATTGCTTCTTCTAAAGATATTTTATGTCTATCCGTTTCTGAATGAGCAAGTTCGCTTGGATCAACAATTGCGTATGATGCCAAGCAAATGTTAAACATTAATAATACTGCCAGAATAAATCTCTTCATATAATATTATTTTATGATAAAAAATTTTATAGACAAATGGTTATCACAATTTAAATTTCTTCAGACTCTAATTTTTCTTGTTTCTTTTGTTCTTTAGCTTCTTTTTTTGCTAATTTTTTATCTATTTTAGATTGTTTTTTCTCTTGCTTAACTTTATCTTCTACCGTCATATCACAGTCATTTAATAAATTTTGGTAATATAATTCTTTATCTTTTGGATTCTGTATTTTCTCTGCTTCTGCTAAGCCATTTTCAAATTTTATCTTTTTATTATAGTAATTAATATTTTTCATTTTTGTAGTCGAATGAACAATCATTGGGACACCAACAGGTGCAGTAATTAAAAGTTCAGTTAATACAATCCCTGTTGCAAGTTCACCTATTGTTTTTCCTCTACTAAATTTTCTTGGATTCTGATATTTTGTTGGAATATAATCTTCCCATTTTGGTGCAACAACTTCGGTTGAGTTATCAGATGTTTCTGCAAAAACTGATAAATTAGGCAATAACATTGACAACATAATAAATAATGCTAATTTCTTTTTCATATTAACCTCAAAACTTACCAAAATAATAATTCTATTGAGCAAATTATATCATATTATTCAAAAAAATCATAAAAATTATAAAACTGATAAGGATATTCTAGGGTTATTGTTTCTAAAAATTCTACAAAGCTTTTTTGAAGGTTTTCTAAATTATCACTGCGAGAATTATCTCTATTGAATTTTGATGATCTAACGATAAATTTATTATTCTTTTCTTTCAAACATGCCAGCATATAAATTGAACTATCCATCATAAGTGCAAACTTTAATGTCCCAAGGGGCATTTTAACATGTCTACCTAAAAGAGTTGCATCATAACATTTGTTTGTATTTTGAGCAGATAATCTATCGCCTGACATAAATACAATTTCACCTTGTTCAAGCTTTGATTTTATATCAATAGCTGTTTCTATTCCGATTTCTTCTACAGGATAAACTGATATATCTTGTGTTTTTGATAGGGTATTTATAAAATCATTGAACTTTTCACAATGAGATTTTTGCATAAAAATATTCACTTTTTTATGATTCTTTTTCATCATTAAATTTCTCATAAGTTCAATATTTCCTGTATGAGTAACGATAAAAAATACTCCATTATCCTTTAGCTCTTCTTTTAGCTCTTTATCTTCTATTTCAAAATTTAATTTTGTTGTATTTCCATATACTTCCAATTTATCAACCAAAGATAGAGAATAAGATAAAATATGCTTAAATGAGTTCATAAAAGAAGGTTTATATTTTTTATTATTTGTATATTTATACAATGTTTCAAAATAGATTTTAGAATACTCCCTTAAACTTCTTGATGATAAAAATGTAATTAATCCAACCCACCAAGCAATCCATTCAACCGGCTTTCTTCCTAATAATTTATATATAAACCAAGTTACTTTTAAACGCTTTATCCCTGCAGAACGTTCTTTTATCTGATACCATTTTTTCTTCATGTTAGAATTTTAGCATGAAAGTAATTCTTGCAAATATTGAAAATATAATAAACTCTAACAATAAATCACAAATCCTTAATTTTGCGCAGAAAGATATAAAAAATGAAAAAAAACTTCTTCAACATTCTTTAGGAAGATTTTTAGTAGATTTTTGTTTAGACAAATTTTATGGAATAAAAGAATACAATATCTCAATTAATAAAACAGGAAAACCCTGTTTAGATAAAGATATAAATTTTAGTATTTCGCATTCCAAAAATTTTGTAATGATTGCTTTATCAAAAACTCCTATTGGTGTTGATATTGAACAGATTAGAAATAGAGATTTTAAATCAATATTAAATCACTATAATATTGAAAAAGATGTTAATTCCACCGAATTTTATCAACTATGGACTGATTATGAAGCAAGAATTAAATCAGGACTAAAAGATAATTCTATAAGTTATAAATTAGATAATTATATTTTATCTATATCATCAAATAGTACACAACTTGAAATATATGAAGCAATTATTCCAACTGATAACATTAATCCTAATGTACTTATAAGTTTAAAACCTGCAAATATTAAAAGAAAGAATGAAAATACAGTTGATGCGCAAGCTGATAATACTGCAATATTAGAATTTTTACCTCCACTAGATTTAAAAATAGAATAATCTATTGTAAAACCTATTATCAAAAATGTAGTAAGTATTGTAAAAACATTCACAGGAATTTTAAATATTTGAGTAATTGCAATACTTATTAATCCCCCTAAAATTGGCGGAATAATTATTTTTAGAGATTTTTTACCATACAAAATTGATAAAAATAATATCAAAGATAAAAATAATATTGGTATTACTGGTTCAATATTTTTTCTACATTTATAAAGATTTTCTGAAACATCTTTTTGAATATTCACTATTTGAATATCATTGATATTTCCCAAAATAGATTTATCTAAATCATAGGCTAGAATAAAATATCTGTTATCACCTAATTTAAAAGATGAATAATCAAAGTCATTAATCAAACTGGATTTTTCTTGTTTTATATTTGATATTTGCTCTTTAGTTAAGAAAGTTGCATATTTATCTAAATTATTTTTATACAAATTATCAACAAGACTTATATTCTCTTTTTGTCTTTCAATTGTTGGTACAAACTTTGTTCCTGAAATATAATTAACATTATTTTTATTCAAAATATCTGTAATAATTTCTTCTTTTTCTTGATTTGAGACAATTATAAAAGATATATCTTTATTTTCAGGATTAACTAATTGTTGGTTTATCTTTTCAGCCTTTGCCAATGATTTATTTGGGGTATAAAGATTTTTTATACTATCATCAAATTTTAACTGAGAAAAACCTATTATAATTAAGCCTAAAGTTATTATATAAAATGCTTTTTTATTTATTTTTATTTGAGGACAATCTTCTTTTATATTCCAAGCTTCAAATGGTAATACAGGAAATATAAATAATACAAATAAATAAACTCCAATCAGCCCAAATATTGTATAAACAGATATTTGATTTAATAAATTAATATTTGGAATCAATAAAAGAGCGAATGCTATTATTGTTGTAAGCATTGAAGATGTTAGATTTTTATAAAATATTCTATCGTGGATTTTATGCGAATAATAATGTAGTGAATAATCTATCCCGATTCCTATTAGAGTTGTTGCAAATACCATTGTCAGAATATGAATTTGATTGAATATTAGAGAGGTTCCAATATATCCGCAACCAAAGCCAAATAATATACTCATCATTATTGCAAAAAATATTTTATAAGATGAGAACATATAGCTACACAAAAATATTACAAATAATATCGCTAAAATACAGAATATATTTATTTGAATAGACGATAATTTTGCTGTTTTGTACGAATGAACGGGTGTTCCTGACAAATAAGTATTATAATGTTTTGCAATAGAAATTATTTTTCCAACATCTTGTGTTTTAACTTTGATTATTGAATAGAATTTATCATTCATATAAAAACTATTATTAAAATTGGTTTGAATAAAATCTGTTACAAATAAGTATGGATCTTTTTCTACGCTAACTATTGGAATCCCCATAGGATTATATAAAAGCATAAGACTATTATTTTGAATATCTGAATATTTACCCTGTTTTAATAATTCTCTTGTTTTATAAGTTAAGAAAATTTTAGGGTTGCTATTAAGTTTAGACAAATAACTTGACTCATCTGTTGAAATTATATTCCCTGCTTTTTTATCGACAATTTCCTTACAAAATTTTTCCTGCTCCCGTTTCAATACAACAGAATCATCA
>CALVEW010000070.1 GCA_944326645.1 Candidatus Gastranaerophilales bacterium | reverse complement strand
TTTGTCACAATCACAATTTGGACAAGTGCATTTGTCTACAACTGTTTGTTGTGTTGTTTGAGGAGCAACAGGACAAGCTTTTTTACAAGGTTTTGCTACTACAATTGAACACATTAAACATAATGTTAAAACTGATAATAAGAGTTTTTTCATAATCTACTCTCCTTTCTTTTTTTCATGTTAATATAGCACTTTTATTTTAAATTGTATATAATTTTTTAAAATTTTTTAAAATTTTTTACTACCAAAAATGATTAAAAAAATATTAATTCTATCTGAATTTAAAAAATTTATATTATGATTAATATAGGAGATAGAATAATATGCAATACAAAGACTATTATGAAATATTAGGTGTAAAACGTGATGCAGATGAAAAAGAAATCAAATCAGCATTTAGAAAACTTGCAAGAAAATATCACCCTGATGTAAATAAAACAAAAGAGGCAGAACAAAAATTCAAAGATATTAATGAAGCCTATGAAGTTTTAGGTGATAAGCAAAAACGTCAACGATATGATAGTCTAGGTTCAAATTGGCAAGGAGGAGCTGATTATACTCCACCTCCTGGTTTCGAGCAATTCGGATTTAATTTTAATCAAGGAGGAGCTCAAAGTTTTGATTTCACAGGTGGAGCAGGTGGTTTCTCTGATTTCTTCTCATCATTATTTGGAGATTTCATGTCAGGGCAACAAACTCGTTCTACAGGAGGATTTTCCGGTTTTGACTTTGGAGGAGGTAATACACAAAGACAAACAAGACAATCTGCTAAATCATCTGAAAATCTTGATGTAACCAAATCATTAAATATATCTTTAAAAGATTTAATGAGTTCTGATCCTATTAATGTTAAATTTAACGAAATGGAAAAATGTACTCAATGTCCGCCTAATGGAGGTTTTTGTTCACATTGTTCAGGAACCGGATATACTAATACAGTTAAATCTGTTAAAGTTAAACTTCCTAAAAATGTTTCTGAAGGTCAAAAAATTCGTCTAAAAGGAGAAGGAAAAATTGACTCTTATGGAAGAAAAGGTGATTTATATTTAGTTCTACATATAAAAGATTCAGAATATGAAATTGATGGTTCAACATTAATTAAAGATGTTGAAATTACCCCTTCACAAGCTGTGTTAGGCTGTCAAAAAGAAATTACAACCCCTCATGGAAAAGTTAATATCAAAATTCCATCAAAAGTTTCTTCAGGACAATCATTAAGATTAAAAAAATTAGGTCTTCCTGATAAAAATGGGAATTTAGGAGAACTCAAAGCCAGAATTAAAATAGTTATTCCTAAAGATTTATCTAATGAAGAAATTGAATTATATAAAAAACTTAATGCATTAAGGCATCAATAGTTTATAAGCATCAATATTAAGAGCATAAGCAATAACATCAAGTCTTTTCATACTAGGATGTCTTTTACCACGCTCTATTTCAGATAAATAATCGCAAGAAATTTCACACATTTCACTAAGTTGTTCTTGTGTTAATTTTTTAGCGATACGATATTTTTTTATATTTTTTCCAACATTATCTTGAGCACTATGTATCATAATATATAATTATCTAGTTTTAAAATATTTAAATTAACAGATAAATAGCACGAATATCGATTAATTTTATTTATGTTAATATAATAATATGTTTAATAATAAACAAAGAAAAAGACAAGAATATAAGAATTTTTTATTATATTTATCAAATAATAAAACATTATATAATGATATTTTAAAATGCATAATTTTAAAATATTATCAACTTTTGAATAATATAGTAAAAATATTATTGGAATTATTCATTATAGATAGAAAACAACGCCGTCGTTTAAAGGGTAATTTTTGCAAATGGTATTTAGAATCATATGTACAAGAAGTTGAAAAAAATTATACAAAACAACCTATAGAAGAAAAAACATATAGAATTTGGCAATATTGGGATACAGGTTTAGACAAAGCACCTGAAATTGTAAAAGCCTGTATGGGAAGTGTTGAAACATATAAAGGAGATTTTGAAAGAGTAATATTAACAAAAGATAATATAAAAGATTATGTAAATATTCCTGATTATATATATGAAAAAAGAGATAAAGGCATTATTAGTCAAGCCAATTTCTCAGATATTATACGGACTTATTTATTAGTAAAATATGGAGGTTGTTGGATAGATGCAACAGTTTATTTAACAGAACCACTTCCTAAATATATTCAAGAATCAGAATTATTTGTACTTCAAAACGATGAAAACAAAGATTATGATGGCTTAAATATGGCAAGTTATTTTATTTCATCTAACGGAAATAGTATAATTCTTCAAAAACTAAAAAACTTTTTAGAAATTTATTGGTTATTAAATGATTTTAAATTTAATTATTTTGCATATTTACATGCATTTACAATGTTTTCTAAATCAAGCGAAGAAAATAAAAAAGAATGGGATAGTATGTACAAACTTTCTTATTTAGATGCTCAAGTTATGCAAGATAAACTTTTAGAACCATACAACGAAGAAGAATTTGAAAAATTAAAACAATTATCCCCTATTCATAAATTAACCTATAAAACAAAAATATTGTTTAAAAATAAAAACAAAGATACAACAGGAACATTATTAGAATATATTTTAAATAATAGAGCTAAAAATTAGTAAAAATAAAATATTTTACCCCATTGAATAGAATTTTTGTTTGTTATAATATGAACAAGTAAAAGAAAATACTTTACGATAAGAAGGAGTTTAAATTTATGGTAAAAGTAGCAATTAACGGATTCGGAAGAATCGGTAGAAACACATTAAGAGCCGCAATTAGAGAAGGCATTTTTAACGAAATCGATTATGTTGCAATCAATGACCCTGGTCTAAAACCAGAAGATGCAGCAAGAATTTTCAAATATGACTCAGTAATGGGTAAATTTGATGGTACTGTAGAAGCTTATGATGAAGGTATCATCGTAAACGGTAAAAAAATTAAATTCTTTGCAGAAAAAGATCCTGCACAATTACCTTGGAAAGATTTGGGTGTTGAAGTTGTTGTTGAATCAACTGGTTTCTTCACAGATGCTACAAAAGCTCATGCTCACATCGATGCTGGTGCTAAAAAAGTTATTATTTCTGCTCCAGCTACAAATGAAGATAAAACTATTGTATTAGGTGTTAACGACAAAGAATACGACCCTGCAAAACACAATGTAATTTCAATGGCATCTTGTACAACAAACTGTTTAGCTCCTGTAGCTAAAGTTATCGATGAAAAATTCGGTATTGTTAAAGGTTTAATGACAACAGTTCACTCATATACAGGTGACCAAAGAATATTAGATGCAGGACACAAAGATCCTCGTCGTGCTAGAGCAGGTGCTTTAAACATCGTTCCTACAAAAACAGGTGCTGCTAAAGCTGTTGCTCTTGTTTTACCTCAATTAAAAGGTAAATTGGATGGTTTCGCTATGCGTGTTCCAACTCCAGACGTATCTTTAGTAGACGTTGTATTCGAAACAGCTAAAGACGTTACAGTTGAAGAAGTTAATGCAGCATTAAAAGAAGGTGCTGACGGACACGTATTATGCTACACAGAAGAACCACTTGTTTCTTCTGACTACGTTGGTACATCTCAATCATCTACAGTTGATGCATTATTAACTCGTGTAATGGGTGGAAACCAAGTTAAAATTATTTCTTGGTATGATAACGAAATGGGTTATTCTACAAGATTAGCTGAAACAACTAAAATGGTTGCTTCTAAATTATAATTTGAACAAAAGATTATAATTATATAAAAGAGGGTTTGGGTTTCCAAATCCTCTTTTTAAATTTGATAAAAAAAAATCATAAAAATTAATAGCTAAAATATTTGTCAAAATCAACGTCATCAAAGCAGGATAAAAGTAAAAAAACTTCATCTTCTTCATCCATTCTTTGAAAGTTATATTCATCAAAAAGCCAGAATTTAGGATTATTTCCTTTAACTCTGACTATATCTTTTTCTTTTAATATTGCTAGTTTTTTCTTAACTGTATCAAGTGGTAAATTGACTAATTTTGATAATTCGACAGCCGTAATACCTTGTTCATTGGCATATTTTTCCGGAGTCAGAAACATTAATTCTAACCCAACGCTTTTTAATTCGTTATCTTGTTCAATTTCTACTTGTGCCATACTATAATTTTAACAAGAAATATGTCAAAGACATCATTTTCTTATATTATTATAATCTATAACTAAAGTTGAGGTTTAAATATCAACATTAGCCATCATTTCAACAAGAGTGTTAATTGTAGAATCCATTGATACAATATCCGATGTTCTTTGTTGTAGGAATGCGTTAATTTGTGGCATCATTTCAATTGCAATATCAAGTTTAGGGTTACTTCCCGGTTGATACATACCTACGTCAATCAAGTCTTTGTTTTCTCTATATAATGATAATAACGCTCTCATTTTTCCTGCTGCAGATTTGTGCTCAGGAGTCGCAATAGCAGACATAAGCCTTGAAATACTTCCAAGAACATCAATAGCAGGATAGTGATTACTTTCCGCAACTTTTCTTGATAAGAAAATGTGACCGTCTACAATACCACGCACAATATCAACAATAGGGTCTGAAATATCATCACCTTCCATAAGTACTGTATATAAGGCTGTAATAGAACCTTTTGGACTGTTACCAGCTCTTTCTAAAACTTTTTGTAACCAAGAAAATATTGATGGAGGATAGCCTTTCATTGTTGGAGGTTCTCCAATAGATAGACCAACTTCACGACCAGCCATCGCACAACGTGTTACTGTATCAGTCATTAAGAATACTTTTTTACCTTGATCTCTGAAATATTCACAAACAGCAGTTGCGGCAAGTAATGCTTTTTGTCTAATCAATGGAGGTTGATCACCTGTTGAACATACAATAACTGATTTTTTCATCCCTTCAACACCAAGAGAATCTTCAATAAATTCTTTAACCTCACGACCACGTTCTCCAATTAGTGCAACAACGTTTACATCAGCATCAGAATTTCTTGCAATCATCCCTAGAAGTGTACTTTTACCAACCCCAGAACCTGCAAATAAACCTAAACGTTGTCCGCAGCCCATAGTCATACAACTATCAATTGCTCTAACTCCTGTTGAAAACATTTCTGTTATAATTGGACGTTCAAAAGGTCCCGGAGGAGGTCCTTCAATAGAACGCCAAATTGCTCCTGTAGTATCTAAAGGTTTGCCATCTATAGGTTCACCCATAGGATTAATCAATCGTCCTAATAAAAATTCTCCAACAGGAATAATAATCGGATTTCCTGTTGATACAACTAAACTACCTTGTCCAATTCCTGTCCCATCTAATAATAGAAGTAATTGAGCTGTTTCACCTTTGAATGCAACAACTTCAGCAGGTTTTCTCTCTCCTGTATTTGTTTCTATAAAACATAAGTCACCTATTTTTAAACCCGGCAATTTTACTTCTACAGTTAGACCTAATAGTTTTGATACAGTCCCTTTAAATTGATAAAGTTGAGTGTTATCTAAAGCATTAGTCACTCTACCTTTTATATTATTTAACTCTTCATCATAAGGCGAATTCATAGAAATATTGTAGCATATCTATTGAATTTATGCATTATCGAAATTTATCTACTAAAAGTCTAGCAGCAGATAGTAATGGATCAATAGCAGTTGAATATGGTGGCGCATACGTCATATCAGCACCAACTAATTCTTCTACAGTTATACCATTGATTAATCCAACAGATAAAGTGTTTATTCTTTTATCTGCATCCCCACAACCAATTGCTTGACCTCCAAGCAGTTTATGAGTTCTTTTATCTGCAATTAATTTTATGGTAACATTCTCTACTTCTGGCATGTAACCGGCTTTATCTCGTTTTGTTATCATTACTGAAACCGGATCAAAACCATTTGAGATAGCACTTTTTTCTGTTAATCCGGTTGTAGAAATAGTGAGTGATAGATATCTTGTAACAGCAGAACCTAAAACACCTTCAAAATCTTCTGTAAAACCTGATAAGTTTACTGCGGCACATCTACCTTCTTTATTTGCATTTGTTCCCAATGGAATCCATACTTGTCTATGTGTTATTATGTTTGTTTTTTCAACACAATCACCTGCTGCGTAAATGTTTTCAATATTTGTTTCCATTCGGCTATTTACTTTTATAGCCCCTGTTTCACCCAGTTCAATACCTGCTTCTTTTGCAATATCAACTCTTGGACGAACTCCTGCACATACTAATACTATATCTGTTTCAAAATGTTCGCCATTTGAAGTTATAACTTCTTCTACTTTATCCTGACCATTAAATGAAATTACACTATCATTTGTTAATATTCTTACATAATCACTACATTCTGATTCTATATATTTTGTGATTAATTCGGCTATGTCTGAATCCAACATTGGCATTATATGTGGAGAATTTTCAACTAATGTTGTTTGAATATTATTCTTAACCATAGCTTCTAAAAGCTCAATACCAATATACCCACCGCCAATTATTGTCGCATGTTTAGCTTCTTTCATTGCTTCTTTTACTGCAATGCCATCTTCTAATGTTCTGATTTTAAACACATTTTTAAGATTAATATTTTTAATTTCCGGCATAAATGGTGTTGCCCCTGTTGCTATTACTAACTTGTCATAACTTACAGGATATTCAACATCATTAATCAAATCTTTTACTATAATTTTTTGAGTTTTGGGAATAATTTTTATTACACGATTTTGTAAATGAACATTAATATTACTTTTTCCAAATTCTTCAGGGGTTCTGACAATTAATTTTTTATAATCGTCAAAATTCCCCTGTATATAATAAGGAAGCCCACATGCTGAATATGAAACATGCGTGTCTTCTGTATAAATATCGATTTTTGAATCAGATAATAATCTTCTTGTTTTTGCTGCAACTTTTGCCCCTGCTGCAACTCCACCTATAATAACAATATTCATATCATTATTATTTAGCCAATAAAAAAATTAACAATAGCCAAAAGGATATTATGTTAGTGTCATATTACTATCAATTATAATTGTATTTTTTATAAAAGAATGCGCCATTAATAATAAATATGGATTTAATTCATATGTTGATGATAAATTAACTTTTGCTTGCTGATCCGGTTCAATATATCCTTCCGTTGATGTAACTTCTTCTACACTTATACTTGATTGCATTGTATGATTGTGTGTTTCATCATTAAGACGTTTTAATAAATCATCTTTAGGAAATTTTTCATTACATTGTATATTCATATCAACAGAATTGCTTGTTAATAAAGTTAATACAGCATTAACATTTCCGTAATTTCTTGTTTGTATCCAAACTTTTAAAACAGATAAAAAGTTTTGATCAACAGGTAAAGTTTCAATTGTTAAATCAAAACCAACCCCTTGTTGTAATGGATACCAAGGAAGATATAACTCAATAATATTTTTAAGAATTTTTGAAGGTGTACTATTCTCAGTTGCCGCCATACTTGCAGTAACCATTTTTAATGTATCATTTATTTGTGAGTTATCAATCCCTTGTCTTGATGCATTTGCCATTGCTAATATAAGTTTTGATTTAGCACTTTTACTGTTTTCTTTTATAGTATTTGATAAATCATTAAGATTAATCATGCCAGTAAAGAATAACTCCGCAGCATCTCCACTCAAACGCTGACGCATTTGTGTAATTGTAGGGTCAGTCGGTTGTTGAACATTCTGCATAATTTGCATAGCTGCAGCAGTTTCAGGATCCATAGTCTTTTCAGTCGGTGGAGGTGGCATATGATGATGGTGGTGATGTGGTTTATGAGCATGTCTTGGTGGTTCAGGTCTCAACATCTCATATCTCATGTATTCTTGTAATCCCATATCAGGATTAAATCCTGGTAATTGAGGTTTAACGTCTATATGTCCCGGATGATCAGGATGAGGGAATGGATGTGGGCGCATTCCATCATTAACCGGTGGCCTATTATCAATCGGCGGTCTGTTATCAACCGGTGGTCTGTTATCGATAGGTGGACGAATATCAACCGGTGGCCTATTATCAATTGGCGGCCTATTATTGATTGGCGGTCTGTTATCGATAGGTGGCCTATTGTCCATTGGTGGACGGTCAGGTCTTATACCTTCATTTACCCCTGGACGGTCAGGTCTAATGCCATCATGTCCGTGATGCGGAGGTTTTGGTCCCTTATTTACCCCTGCTCCATGATCTCTGTTAGGTAACCATAACTCGTTGTTTAGATATTGGTCTAACATATCGTCAGCACCATATAACGGTTTAACTGGCGGTTTTTCATTTGGCATAATCGGCGGTCTATTTTCTATTGGAGGTTTGTCAGGTTTTATCCCCTCATTTACCCCCGGTTTATTATCAATTGGAGGTCTATCAGGTTTTACTCCCTCATTTACACCCGGTTTGTTAGGTTTCATTCCTTCATTATGTTCAATGCTTATATCAAAATCTGGTATTTCCGGCATGTCAGGTTTCACCGAAGGATTAGTATTTACCGGCGGTTTAGTATCAAC
>CALVEW010000069.1 GCA_944326645.1 Candidatus Gastranaerophilales bacterium | reverse complement strand
AAAAATAATAATTGAAATATTAAAATTAATATAAATATATATCCTAGATTTTTTAATCCGCATAATGCTGAAATCGAAGCAATAGCATATATATCCCCATCTCCTATTACTTCTTTTTTTGATATATAGTTTAGAATTTTTCTTAGAGTGTATATTATAACCCCGCCTAAAAACATTCCGAGTATAGAATCGTATAAATTATTATAATTAAATAATATAGATGTAATAATTGAAAAATACACTAATTTACCAGATATTTTTTTCTCTTTAATATCCATGCCTGCAAGTATTAAAAATATTGATAAGGATATAATTGCCAAAAGAAATTTTAAACAAAAACCAAATTTTATAAACATTATCGAAAATATTACAGCTGATAAAATTTCTACGATTGGGTACATTATATCGATTTGTTTATGGCAATATGAACATTTGCCTTTTAATAAAAGAAAAGAAATTACAGGAATTTTTTCCCACCATTGAAGTTTTGTATTACAATTTGGGCACTTTGATTCAGGAGAAATTATACTTTCGCCTGATAATGTTCTTATTATAACAACATTATAGAAACTCCCCATTATTAAACCAATTATAAAAACACAAATAAATTGATACCAAAAATTTTCTAAAATCATATAATACTATTCTGCATCTTTTATATATTTGTACATTAAAGAATATGCTTTTTTTAGTTTTCTCGAAACCATCATCTCATTCATATTCATTTTTTCAGCAATATTCTTTTGCTTCATATCTTCATAATAGAATAATTTAATTATAGTTTTTAATTCATCAGGTAATCTTTCTATAACATCATCTAATTCTATTTTCATATCGTAACGTTCTACAAATTCATTATAATCACAAGCAGGAGTTAAATCTCCAATAGAAGCATTATTTTCTGAATCATTTACAATTTCATCTAAAGATACAACTTTTCGACGTCTATCAACATCAATAGCTGTTTGAACTTTTTGAACAGGAACATCAAGCGCTTGTGCTAATTTTTCATCAGTTAATTTTTCTAATTCTCTATCTGATAATGTTTTTGAAAAATTCTTTATACGAATAGCTAATTCTAAAACTTCTCGAGGAACTTTTATCATCGCAACTTTATCTCTCATATAATGTTGCATTTCACCTACAATTAAATAACCGGCATATATTCTAAACTTAGCATTTCTATCAGGATTATATTTTTCGATAGCCTTTACTAAACCAATAGAACCAGCTTGAACTAAATCTTCAACAGGGTCTTCTGCACGTCGAGCAATTGAACGAGCGATTCTTTTTATAATTGGCATCATTGCCACAACAATTAAGTTTTCTAATCGTTTTTTTTGTACTCTCTTGTTTGTTTGTTTGTATGCTTCAAGCCATTCTTGAATTCGAGTATAAATAGATTCTTCTACTTGTGTTTCCATATTTTTATATTATCACATAATTTGTGATAATATAAGTATATGGATTTTACAGAAAAAACACTTACATCTAAATATGTATATAATGGAAAAGTAATTGATGTTAGAAAAGATGACATAGAAGTTTCTAACGGACATAAATCTATTAGAGAAGTTGTTGAACACTCAGGTGGTGTTACAATGCTTGCTTTAAAAGATAACGGCAACATATTATTTGTAAGACAATTCAGATACCCTATTAAATCTGTTTCTTTAGAACTTCCGGCAGGGAAGCTTGAAAAAGGAGAAAATCCTGATTTAGCAGCAAAAAGAGAATTAGAAGAAGAAACAGGCTACATTTCAGATGAATGGACCTATTTAGGCTATATTTATACATCAGTTGGTTTTTGCGATGAAAAATTACATTTATACTTTGCGAAAAACTTAAAATATAAAAAAGAAAATCCTGATGAGGATGAAATTATTCAATGTGAAGAATATTCTATACCACAAGTTTTAGAAATGATTGATAATGGCTCAATAAATGATGCTAAAACAATTTGTACAATTTTAAGAGCAAGGAAATATCTTAACTATGATTAAGCTTGTTGCAACAGATATTGATGGAACAATTTTAAATGAAAATGGTGATTGCTCTAATGGAGTAAGAAATTGTATTACAAAAATGCAAGAAAAAGGCATCAAAGTTGTTATTGTAACAGGCAGAATGTATGCAGGAGCAAAACAAGTTGCGGAAAAACTTAACCTCAAAGATGCAATTGTTTCATATCAAGGAGGCTTAATAAAACAAGATTGTATTTCTAATAATACTCTATATCAAACCTGTATTCCGCAAGATGATGCAAAACTTGTTCTTGATTGGGCAAAACTTAATAATATTCATATCAATCTATACATTAATGACATCCTTTATGTAGAAAATGATAATGAAACAATTCAAAAATATGCTAAAAGACAAAATCTTGAATATAAAGTTTGTAATTTCAATGATTTAGAATTAGAAAATATTAATAAAATCCTTGCAATAAACTACAATAATGCAGAAATTGTCACTTCTTGGGTAAAAGAATGTCAACAAAAATTTCCGCATTTGTATATTATTAAATCAACCCCATATTTTTGCGAGTTTTCTACTAAAGAAGCAACCAAGGCTTGTGCTGTTAATTTTTTAAAAAAATATTATAAACTAAATGATAATGAAGTACTTGCTATTGGAGATCAAGATAATGATATTGAGCTTCTAAAAGCCGGTGGTATAAGTATTGCAATGGGAAATGGGACACAAGAATTAAAAAAATATGCAGATTTTATTACAGATACTATTGATAATGATGGATTTGTTAAAGCAATGGAGAAATTTGTACTATGTTCAAAATAGGCCTAGGATACGATATTCATAAACTTGTTGAAAACAGAGATTTAATAATAGGTGGCGTAAAAATCACACACGAAAAAGGGTTACTAGGACACTCAGATGCCGACGTTTTAGTTCACGCCATTATAGATGCATTATTAGGCGCTGCAGGTTTGGCTGATATCGGAACTTTATTTCCTGATACAGATCCTAAATACAAAGATGCTGATAGTATCGTTTTATTAAAAAATGTATTTGAACTTATAAAGAAAAAAGGATATAAAATAAATAACATTGATAGTAATATCATTGCTCAAGCACCCAAAATGATGCCATATATACCTAAAATGAAAGAAATTTTAGCAAAGGTTTTAGATTTAGATATAGAAAATATTTCAATAAAAGCAAAAACGAAAGAAAAATTAGATGCTGTCGGAGAAAAACTTGCGATAGAAGCAAACGCAGCAGTACTTTTAGAAAAATAAGGAGATATAATATGAAATTTTTACATACAATGATTAGAGTAAAAGATATTGATGCTTCAATAAAATTTTATACAGAAGTATTAAATATGAAATTAGATAAGAAAAAAAGGCTTGATGATTGTTGGTTATATTTTTTAACTGATGAAGAAAATGTAGCTCAAATAGAGCTTACATATAATGATGAAACTCCAGAACAAGGATACGAAAATGGAAATTGCTTTGGTCATTTTGCATTTTCTGTAAAATCTTTAGATGAATTTACTAAAAAGATTGCAGATTTAGGATATGAATATTTATATGAACCTTTTGATTTAAATGGAAAAGGTACAAAAATTGCTTTTATTAAAGATCCTGATGGCAATGAAATTGAGCTTATCGAAAAAGTCATTTGGTAGGTAAAAAAAAAAGTCACTCAATGTGACTTAAAATTGTTATAGGGAAAAATTATATAGAATTTTTTGTTAAAAAGCGTTCAAATTAAGAGAAACATTTGAATGCTTTTTCAATATTATCATTTCTTACTTGTTTCAATGAATCCATTTCTGTTTTGATAGCATTTCTTTCTGTTTCAGTTTGAGAAAGTAATGTATCATATTGAGCATCTTTTCTATTTATACGTGTAGTTTCAGCTTCATATACTGCTTCAGCTTTTTTTAATTCTTTTTCATCTGCAACTTCTTGTAACATCAAATCGTTAGATACAGAAACTTCAGTCCATTCACCTTCGCCATCATCTCCACCTTCTGTATCCCACTTATGAAGCATTACATCGCCGTTTGCCAACATATTTGTTAACCATTCTGAACTGTCAGCATAATCTGCTCTCATACCAACAACACCCTTGCTTTCAGCTAAAATAACAAATAAGTCAGCATAGTAAGCCTTTGCATTTGCATCAACATCTCCGGTTCCTACCATTGCAGTTACAAAATTTTCTTGACTTGTTTTATTAGCATTAAAAGCTGTTTCTACTGCAGGATCAACTAAAAACTTACCGGCATTTGCCCCATTTACAATTTCTAATGCATAAAGACCTTGAATACCAGAATTATAACCTTTGAACATATTATTAAATGTTGCATCATAATATGAAATTGATCCATCAGATTCAACAAACTTATATTGAATTTTTTTTGCATCTAACGCAGCCATATATTCGTTATAAACTTTGTCAGATTCATTAGAAAGTTGGAGCTTCTGAGCTTGAAGCTTTTGTGCTTGATACTCTATTCGATGCTGTCTGGATGTTAATTGCAGCAAACGTACTTGTGTAGCAGCTAAACCCATTTTTACTCCTTTTTCTAGTTTCCTATGATTTAGTTAACGACATTTTTAAAATTATCTTTAGCTTTTGTAACACATTTGTTACAATATTAACTTTTGTAACAAATATATAAATTTGCTAGTATATTTTAATGAAAAATTGTATAATCAGTATATACACAATACAATATAAAAATCCAACTATCACTATCTTTTTAAATCTAGTATGATTATTTAATCATACTTTTTTCTTTTTTATAGAGATTATTTTTGTTGACAATAAGATTTAATAGGACAATTTAAACAATTTGGCTTAGTTGGTTTACAGATATTTTGTCCAAGGGTTACCATTAATGTATTTATATCAAGCCAATATTTAATTGGAAGTTTTTCTCTTAGAGCAAATTCCGTTTCTTCCGGAGTCTTGGTATTTACATATCCTATACGATTAAATATTCTATGTACGTGAACATCAACACATATAGCGGGTTTATTAAAACCTTTTGCTAAAACTAAATTTGCTGTTTTTCTTCCAACTCCATTAAATTTAATAAGATCTTCTATTTCATCAGGAACTTTTCCGTTAAGTTCTTCTACAATTTGTCTTGATAATTCAATAATTTGTTTCGCTTTATTTTTATAAAAACCAACCGGATAAATAGCTTTTTCTAAATCTTCAACACTTACCCTCATCATTTGTTCAGGAGTCTTAGCTAGTTCTAACATTCTTAATGTTGCAGGATAAGTCGTTTTATCATTAGTTCTTAAACTTAAAATACAACCTATTAATACAAGATATGGGTTTTTGAATGTTTCCATCAAATTAACAAAGTCGCTTCTTGGCATATCAGATTTACTTAAAGCCTTAACGATTTTATCAATTTCTATCATTTCTTTAAAAGTCCCTCTATATCAATAATGTTTTTTAATTTTAGAGCAAAAATATTGTCTTTATCAAATTTTGCAAGTTTTACAGCATCTTTTTCAGTTGTAATAATATTACCTCTGATATTTTCAATGTCAGATTTTACATATCTATGATGATCATCAAATGTTATTTTATCTAGTATTTCATAATCAGATTCTAAGAATCTATAGAATTGAGAAGGTTGTCCAATTGCACAAAGAGCTGTAACAGCTTCACCTGAAACCAAATTATCACCTGTTTTGATATTATAAACATAATCAGGGAAGGTATAGCATACGAAAGATTCACATTTAAACTTTTTCCCCATAATTTTAGCAACTTTTTCAGCTCTAACATTATCAGGAGATTTATTAACAACAACAAGTTTATCAACTCTTGAAAAAGCTTCAGTACCTTCTCTTAAAGGTCCTGCAGGAAGAAGTTTTTCATTTCCAAAACCCATTTCAGAATCGACTAAAACAATATTTAAATCTCGATGAATTCTTCTATATTGAAAAGCATCATCTAAAATAATTTTTCTTACTCCGAGCTTTTGAATTGCATATTTTGCAGCTTTCACCCTGTCTTTACAGGTTAATACTGCACACATGTTAAGATTTACAGCTAACATATAGGCTTCATCACCTGCCATATCAGCATTGTAGAACAAATTTACACCATCAGATATTAAATTAACTTTTTTATTTGATAATTTCCCTCCATAACCACGAGAAATTATTGCAACTTTTTCATTTTTTTCAACAAAATATTTCGCTAAAGCCATTACAATAGGGGTTTTACCAACTCCTCCTGTTGTAAAATTTCCAACAGAAATTACATCTGCACTTACTTTTACTGTTTTTAAAATACCTTTATCATACATTTTGTTACGAATTTTTGTAACAAGACCATAAAACAGAGAAAAGAATTCAAGCAAATCAAGCCAAAAACCTTCGGCGTTTTTATCATAATGCAATTTAGTTATTTTGGTTTTTAAGTTCAAAATACTATGCCCTAATTCCAATTGATACCTTGTATATAATAACAAAAAAAGGACTACTTATCAAGCAGTCCTTTTTATATTGAATTTTATAATTATAATTCCATATTATTAGAAATAATATCCATTTCTTGAGCTGATGCATAAGCTGAATTACATCCGCAATCACAATAGATAACTTCACCTGTTGTTCCTGATGATAAATCAGAAGCTAAGTATAAACCTGCTTTTCCTACATCATCTAAAGAAACATTTCTTCCTAAAGGAGCTCTTGCAACTGCTGCTTTTAACATTTTAGAGAATCCTGAAATTCCCATAGAAGCTAATGTTTTTACAGGTCGTGAAGATAAACAGTTAACTCTGATGCCTTTTGGACCTAAGTCAACAGCTAAGAATCTCATTGCAGATTCTAATGCAGCTTTAGCAACTCCCATTACATTGTAACTTGGAACTGATTTGATTGAACCTAAATATGTTAATGCAAAGATTGAAGAACCTTCGTTCATAATAGGTTCTGCATATTTAGAAACAGTAACTAAAGAATATGCACTAACTCCTAATGCTGTATTCCAAGCATCATATGATGTATCTACAAATCTTCCCATTAGAGCTTCTTTTGGAGCAAAAGCAACTGCGTGTACAACAAAGTCTAATTTACCATAAACTTTTTCACATTCGTCAAATACGGCTTTTACTTCTTCTTCTTTAGTAACATCACAGCTCATTATAATTTTTGCATTCATGCCTTCTGCAATTGGTTTAACTCTTTTTTCCATTGCTTCACCTGCATATGTGAATGCAATTTCTGCACCTGCTTCATATAATTGTTTAGCGATTGCATAAGCTATACCATGAGTATTAGAAACTCCGAATATAACCCCTTTTTTACCTTTCATTAAATCCATGTTTTAATCCCTCTCTATAAAATTAATAAACTTATACTATCAAAAATAAACATTTTTAGCAAACATCACAAATATCAGTAAAATTTATTTACCTTAATTATTATGTTGAGAATTTTTCAATTTTTCAATTTCTTCTTTTAAATCTAAAACTTCATATTTAAGTCGATTTAATTCACAAGTTATAGGGTCAGGTATTCTATTGTGCATTAATGTCCCATCAGGTGCAACATATTTTTGATGAACAATTCTCCCTGGAATACCCACAACTGTTGAGTGTTCAGGAACATCATTTACGACGACAGAACCTGCACCAATTCTTACATGATCACCTATTTTAATATTTCCTAAAACTTTAGCACCTGCACCAACAATTACATTATTACCTAATGTAGGATGACGTTTTCCTGATTCTTTTCCTGTTCCTCCTAATGTTACTTGTTGATATATTAAAACATCATCTCCGATTATTGCAGTTTCTCCTATGACAACACCTTCCCCGTGGTCAATAAAAAATCTGTTACCGATAGATGCACCAGGGTGAATTTCTATCCCTGTAATAATTCTAGTTAAATAAGATATAAACCTTGGAATAAAAGGAACATGCCAGTATCTTAATTTATGAGCAATCCTATGAGATATCAATGCTTGTAATCCCGGATAACAAAACAATACCTCAAAAATATTTTTTGCTGCAGGATCGTTGTCATAAATTACTTTTATATCTTCTTTTATTTTGTTTATTGCTCTTAATAACATTTAATCAAATAACTCCGTAGATAAGTACCTTTCGCCAAAATCACAAATTATGGTAACAATTAATTTATCAGGATATTTTTTAGCTAATTCTTTTGCTGCATAAAGATTTGCACCCGATGAAATACCACCTAATACACCTTTTTCTTTTGCTAATTGTTTTGCTTCCGTTATCGCATCATCACCTTTTACAGTCAATACCCCATCTAGGTTGGATGACTTATAAATATCTGTTATAAAATTCGCACCAATACCTTGTATTTTATGTGGTCCTGCGACTCCTTTTGTAATTAAAGGACTTTCAAAAGGTTCAACACCATATACTTTTACATCAGGTTTTAATTTTGATAAACCTTCTTTTATACCAATTGCAGTTCCACCTGTTCCAATACCTGCAACAACAATATCAACTCTACCATCTGTATCATTAAATATTTCTTTTGAAGTTGTTTCTATATGAGCTTTAGGGTTTGACATATTGGAAAATTGCATTGGAATAAAACTCTTTGAATATTCTTTAGATAGTTCATTAGCTTTATCAACAGCACCTTGCATACCCTTTTCTTTAGGGGTTAAAACAAGC
>CALVEW010000068.1 GCA_944326645.1 Candidatus Gastranaerophilales bacterium | reverse complement strand
CCTTTTTCCCCCATTTCAAAAATCCCAACTTCAGAAGTATTACCAAAACGGTTTTTAACAGCTCGTAAAATTCTATATGATTTGTATTTATCCCCTTCAAATTGAATAACAGTATCAACCATATGTTCAAGAACCTTAGGTCCTGCGATATTACCTTCTTTGGTAACATGCCCGATTACAATGATGGTTATATTTTCTTGTTTTGCTATTTGCATTAATGCATTACAACATTCTCTTATCTGAGATACGCTTCCTGCAGAACTTTGAATATCAGATGAATATATTGCTTGAATACTGTCGATTACAACAACATCGGGTTTTTCTGTTGTAATTTGGTGTTTTATTGAATCAAAATTAGTTTGAGGGTATATATATAAATTATCATTTGATATATTTAATCTATCTGCTCTTAATTTAATTTGACTAGCAGATTCTTCCGCTGATACGTATAAAACTTTTTTATCTTGTCTGCAAAGTTCGTTACTTGATTGTAAAAGAATTGTTGATTTCCCAATTCCGGGGTCTCCTGCTATTAAAACTAAAGATCCTTGAACAAGTCCACCACCTAAAACTCTATCAAATTCTGAAATATTTGTTGGGATTCTTATTTCTTCTCCAATTTTTATATTATTAATTGGTGTTGGGGGTAATGTATCAAGTATAATTCTTGTATTTTTTTGTTGTGATTCATTATTAATTGTTTCTTCAACAAAAGATTCCCAATTTCCACATTCCGGGCATTTTCCCATATAACGAGCTGTTTCATATCCGCATTGTTGACACACAAATTTTGTTTTTATTTTAGCCATAGTCTAATTATATAACAAAAAACAGCCCTGAAGAAATTCTTCAAGACTGTTCACATTATATTGTTTTATCTATTATTATTCTTCGTCAGTATTGTCAACTTTGTCAGCAGCATCTTCTGCCATTACATTTTTACCTTTATCCATTGCATCTGCAGCTTTTGCATTTGCAGTTTTTAAAGATTCATTTTCCATTGCATATGCATCAACTAATTGATTTGCAACTTGAAGTTGTTTTTCTTTTAATTTTGATTTAGTTGATGATAATTCCATTGTTTGTTTAACAGCATGCCCAATTATTGCTGCACCAATTAATGCAGAAGCTGTTGTTACAGGATGTTTTAACATAGCATTACCAGCTCTTTTCATTGCTGATACAGCAGTTTTTGTTGATTCAAGATTTGCAACTCTAGCATAACCATCTTTTAAGAATTGTGGCATTTTAATTTTACTTGATAAAGTTGATAATTTTTCTTTTACACCTTTAGGAAGTGAGACTTTTGCTGCAACTGAAGATGCAAAAGTTCTGATTGCTTCAGGTGCCTTATCCATTTTATTTGCTAATTTATCTAATTTAACTTGTTTAGCTAACTTGGTTAGTTTTTCTGCAGCTTTAGGAGAGATTTTCTTTAAACCTGCATCAGCAGCAACTACTGCTCCTGTTGCAATTGCTGTTAAACCGGCAAATGATAATAAAGGATGTTTTTTCTCTGCTTTTTTTAGTTTAGGGCTTTTTGCAGCAGCAACTTCATTCGCAGCAACTACTCCAGAAGCGATTCCCATAGCACCTGCTGTTACTCCAAATGATTTTAAACCTGCTAATGTTTTCCCTGACACTTTCCCTTTTGTTGCAATAGCTGCAGCTACACCAGCTATTACAGGTAGAGACATTACTGCTCTTCCAATATTTTTTGCAAACTTACTGTTTCTTTGTTTTCTATTATTAATAGCGTAAGCCATATTATTAAGTTCTTTATTATTTGCATTTACAAATCTTGTGGCTTTTGCTTTTTGTCGGTCTGTTCCGTATTGAACATATGGAAGACCGCTTTCATTGTTGACTGATACTGTCATCTTCATATTAACTAACACTCCTATTTATAACACTGCACATGTATTCTAAATCTTGTAAATATTTTTTTTGCTATTGAAACGAAAAAACTTTACATAAAGTTACAATATAGCAATTTTTTTATAATAAATAACTTTATATACTTGAAAGGTTAAGTGTATGGATAATTCTGTAAGCAACAAATACCCTAGTTATTCAGGTGTAAATATTACTTGTAATGTGATAGATCCAACTAAACTTCCACCGGATTCTCCATTACTAAAGGCTCCTCCTGTATGTACAGTTGATCCTAGTAATACTCCTCAAGCAGGGCAATCTTATCCTGGGAATTATTACATAAATAATTATGGCGGTTATCCTTACCCACCTTTTATGGGACCAATGGGACCTATGCAGCCTCAACAATCACAAAATACTAAAAAGAAACGAGTACAAGTTCTTACTGATCAGTATATAAAAAATCTTGAGCAGTATTTAAATAGTCCTTCTGAAGATATGAGAAAATTTGCAGCTCAAGAAGTATTAAAAAGATTGGATGAAGATAGAACAAGATATAATGATGCAGCTTTAAATGCATTAATTAATAAAATGTTGCAAGATCCGGCATGTCATAAGGTTAAGGCAACTGCTTTGACAGCATTAGAAACTCAATTAGCTCAAGGAAATGATACAACAGTTAAAATCTTAACCAATATGGCAAATAATGATAAATCAAGAAATGGTGCAGATGCTGCAACTGCTGCCAGTATATTATTAAAAATGTCATCACCTACCAAATTAGTGGATGTACCTGTATATAATAGTGGAAGTAAAGGAATTAGTGACTAATGAGAATACCTGCTAGAATATCATCAACTTGGGCTCGTATAAAAGCTATCCCTAAATTGGAATTAGCAGCAAAGGCTGCAGGGGTAATAGGTGTTGGAGCAATTCTTTATGATGCTCATTCTTATGCAAAACTTGATGCCTATGATAAAAAGCATACTAAAAATGCAGATGCAGCATTGAAGTATTTTAATAATACTCAATATTTAACTAACAAGAGTCATGTGACTTCAAAATTTAAAGATTTTATGTTCCGCTGGGAATTATCCAATCGTATAAGAGGTGCTTGGAATGCAACTACAGGTTATATTGGTAGCTTTTTAGGTAATTCTTTTTCAAATATAATTCCTTTGGCTGCATCCATAGGAACTCTTGCATGCAAAGGTAAAAAATGCAAAATTGCAGGAGGAATTTTAGCTTTATCTACAGTATATAATACTTTAGCTCATGGATTTAGCCATATTAATACTAAAATATAATAATTAACGTATTATTAAAACTGTTGTAAGAATCTTTCATCGTTATTAAAGAATAGACGAATATCATCTATTGCATATTTTAACATTGATAAACGTTCGATTCCCATTCCGAATGCAAATCCTGTATAAACTTCAGGATCAATTCCAACCCCTTTTAATACATTAACATCAACCATTCCGCATCCTAGAACTTCTAGCCACCCTGTTCCACTACAAGTTCTACAGCCTTTACCTTGGCACATTATACATTGAACATCAACCTCTGCTGAAGGTTCTGTAAATGGGAAGAAACTACTTCTAAATCTTGTTGGACGAGCTGAGCCAAAATAAATTCTTATAAACTCATTCAATACACCTTTTAAATCACCAAATGTTATATCTTTATCTACATATAATCCTTCTATTTGGTGGAAGAAATTATTTTTTCTTGCATTAACTGTTTCATTACGATAAACCCTACCAGGAGCGATAACTTTAATTGGTGGAGTCATATTTTCCATTGTTCTAATTTGTGCATTAGATGTTTGACTTCTTAAAACAGTATTTGGAGCAAGTTTTGTAAAAAATGTATCTTGAACATCTCTAGCAGGATGGTTCTTTGGTACATTCAACATATCAAAATTATAATATTCTGTTTCAACTTCAGGAGCATATTCTGTTGGAACAAGAGAAAAACCTAATGTTTGGAATATTGAAACAATTTCGTTTGTTGTTGAAGTAATTGGATGAACCTTACCTCTAGCAATGTATTTACTAGGTAATGTAATATCAATTTTTTCTTGTTTTAATTTTTCATCTAATTCTTTACGATAAAAAATTTCAGATTTTTCCTTCAAAGCTGTTTCTAATTTCTCAGTAATTTCATTAGCTAAGGCTCCTACAATTTTTTTATCTTCAACAGATAAATCCTTTAAACCTTTTTTTATAGAGTTAAATTCGCCTTTACGGCTTAAATATTTCAACTTAACTTCTTCTAAATCTGCACTTGATTGTGCATTTTCAATATCTTTGCTAGCTAATTCATAAATACTGTTTAATTTATCTTTCATATCTTCCTCGATTTTATAATTTATACAAATTCGTTATATTTTCTCTCGTGTTCAACTGTAGTATTTGTACCATGACCTACATATAATATTGTATCACCATCAAGAGTAAATATTTTATCCTTAATTGTTTGGACAAGTTGTGCATAATTCCCACCAGGTAAATCTGTACGCCCAACACTTTCTAAGAAAATTGTATCACCTGCAAACATCATTCCATCTACCAAATAACCAACACCACCTTGAGTATGCCCAGGTAAATGAATAACATCTATTTTAGTTTTGCCTAAGTATATTTCTTCACCTTCTTCTATATACTTATCAATTTCAGGATGTTCAAAAGGTTGCATGCCCACAGATATCATAAAAGCATCAGATTCATCAACTAAATCTTTATCATCTTTATGCATATAAACTTTTGGATTAAATTCTTTTTTTACTTTTGGAACACCAATTATATGGTCAAAATGTCCGTGAGTTAAAAGAATATATTTTAATTTTGCTCCATATTCAGCTAATACAGAACCTAATTCGCCAATATAGTCAGTACAATCAATAAGAGCTGCTTCCTTTGATTCTTCATCAATAAGCAGATAATTATTATTTGCGATAAATCCTTCAACAAATTGTTTGACTATCATTTTCTAACAACCTCAAAAATTTCTTTACACTTAGCAAATACTTTTTCAGCATCTTTTAAAGATAACATGTTTGGTCCGTCGCATAGAGCACAATCAGGGTTTGGATGTACTTCAAAGAATAAAACATCTGCACCTGCTGCCATTGCACAATTTGCTAATAAAGGAACAAATCTTCTATCTCCTCCGGTACTATCACCGTTAGAACCAGGCATTTGAACACTATGAGTTGCATCAAATACTACAGGGTATCCAAATTCCTTCATTATCATTATTGAACGGAAATCTGATACTAAATTGTTGTATCCAAAAGTTGTTCCTCTATCTGTCAGCATAATTTTGTTATTACCAGAATCTACAACTTTTTGGACTAAAGATTTCATTTGTTCAGGAGCTAAAAATTGCCCTTTTTTAATATTCACGATTTTTCCTGTTTGACCTGCTGCAACCAATAAATCTGTTTGACGACAAAGGAATGCAGGTATTTGTAGAATATCAGCAACTTCTGAAACAGGTTTTGCTTGTTCAGGGGTATGAATATCTGTAACAATTGGTAAGTTATATTTATCTTTTACCAATTTCAACATCTCTAACCCTTTTTCCATTCCGGGACCTCTGAATGAATTAATAGATGAACGGTTAGCTTTGTCAAAAGATGATTTGAAAACATAGTTTATATCAAGCCTTTGGCATATTTGCTTTAACGCATCTGCGGTTTCATCTAAAATAGATTGTGATTCTATTGCACAAGGACCTGCTAAGATAGTTAGTTTTTTATTATCCCCGATTAAAAAATTGTTTAATTCTAAAGCCATACGATAATTATATTTAAAAAATATTATATTTACAACTTTATCCCCCTTTAATATGAAAAAATTTTACCTAATATTTTGTTAGTGTTACGATATTAATATGGCTATTTCTTACGAAGAAGTTATATCACAGATTAAGGATAGGTTAGATATCGTTGATGTAATATCTCAAAAGGTCGTTCTAAAGAAATCCGGGGCGAATTATTGGGGGCTTTGTCCGTTTCATAACGATAAAAAACCATCTTTTTGTGTTAGTCCAACTAAGGGTATTTATAAATGTTTTAGTTGTGGAGCAGGTGGTGATGCTCTAACTTTTCTTGTCAAAACCGAAAACAAGGATTTTAAAGAAATAATTTCAGAACTAGCTGAACAATTTGGTATAGAGTTGCCAAAAACATATCATTCAAATCCTGAAGCAAAATCTCTTAAAGATGACATGAAACAAGCTTGCAAGGCCGCTGTTGAATTTTATCAAGAAAAATTAAAAACAGATGACGATGCTTCAAAAGCTATGAGATATCTAAATTCTAGGGATATAAACGATGATATTATAAAAGAATTTTCACTAGGTTGGGCACCAAATCATTTCCATGACTTATATGATTCATTAAAATCAAAGTTTCCTGATGATGTTTTAGAAAAAGCCGGGCTTATTCTAAAAGGAAATAAAGGTGGATGGATTGATAGATTTAGAAATAGGATTATTATTCCTATACAAAACGAAAATGGAGAGTATGTTGCATTTGGAGCTAGAGCAGTTGATGAGGGACAAAATCCAAAATATTTAAACTCAGCTGATTCTCTTATTTATAACAAAAGTAAGTTATTATATGGGCTTTATAATGCAAAAGATGCAATACAAAAAGAAGATGCGGTTATTATTATGGAAGGATATTTTGATGTAATATCTACCCAAGCGCATGGAATAAAAAATTGTGTAGCATCTTGTGGAACAGCTTTTACTTCTGAGCATGTAAAATTGCTATCAAGATATACTAAATCAAGAAGAATTTATCTATCCTTTGATACAGATTCTGCCGGAGTTAATGCTACTAATAGAGGCGGAGAAATAATAAAAGAAACATTCAAATCACTAGGTAATATAAAACAATTTGATGAAAGCCACTTAGAATCAAGTGATGACAAATATTCTTGTGAAATACGAGTTATATCTCCTCCAGAAGGTAAAGATCCGGATGAATTTATTCGTTCTGTAGGTGCTGATGAATATAAAAAATACATTAAAAATGCCCCTTTATTATTGGATTTTCAGTTAAATACAATTCTAAAAAAACGTTCAGAAGTAAAATCGCCTCAAGAAAAATCTCAACTTGTCGGTGAAATCCTACCGATACTAGCAGAAATAAATAATAAAGTAATACAAGGTGAGTATGTAAAAATTGTTTCTAGTACACTTGATGTAAGTGAATCAATTCTTACCAAAGAATTGAAAAAGTTTGCCGTAAATGACAGTATACCTGTAATTCAGTCTGTAGTGCAAAGAAATGTAACAAATTCTTCACAAATACATATAAATGCACAAAAAAATTTATTGAGCGTTTTTCTAATAGATGGAAATCCATTTACTCTAGAACAAATAAGTAACATGGTGCCCCAAGACGCATTCTCAGATGAAAAGTTAATAATTGTAAAAACTACAATTGACAAATTTATTCAAGTAGTAAATAATGTCAGGGAATTAGTTGAACAATTGTATACAGAGTTTATTGAGGACGAAGAAACAACTAAAATAATTACAGATTTAATATATTTAGCAGATGCATATAAAAACTTGCCAGCGGAAGGTTTAGAAAGGACAATCAAAGAAATAGTTCGAAAAATTAAGCAGTTAAATGATGCAAAATCTGCAGAAGAAATGAAAAAACTATATACATCGGTTAATGATGATGATATAGAAGCGTTAAAAATACAAATGCAACTTAGAGATAAAATTAAGTTAAGAACTGGAGATAATCAATGAACCAAAAAAGAGAACCAAACTCATCTATCGTAAGTGTAGTAGAAGCAGAAGAAAGTCTTGATGTCTTAGATTTTGAAGATGATAAAGATTTAGACGCAAATTATATGACAGAAGATATTGCAACTGATAATATTGAAGATATTATTACAACTAAAATGGAGCATAAATCTTCTGATATTTATATGACTGACGATTCTTCAATTATTGATTCAGAATCTTCTCTTGAAGTACCAAGAGGAGTTGCTGTTGAAGATCCGGTAAGATTATATTTAAGAGAAATTGGTAGAATTAAATTATTAACAACCAATGAAGAAATTGAATTAGCACGTAAAATTATTCAAGGTGGAACTCCTGGTGCTATTGCAAAAAGAAAATTAGTTCAAGCAAACTTAAGATTAGTTGTAAGTATTGCAAAAAAATATGTTGGTCGTGGTATGTTATTCTTAGACCTAATCCAAGAAGGAAATTTAGGTTTAATTAGAGCAGCTGAAAAATTTGACCATGAAAGAGGTTTTAAGTTCTCAACTTATGCAACTTGGTGGATTAGACAAGCTATTACCAGAGCTATTGCTGATCAAGCTAGAACAATTCGTATTCCGGTTCATATGGTTGAAACAATCAATAAACTTAAAAAAGTAACAAGACGTCTTGCTCAAGAATTGTCAAGAAAACCAACCGAAGAAGAACTAGCAACAGAAATGGGTGTTTCTATTCCTAAATTAAGAGAAATTGTTAAAATTGCTCAAGAACCTCTTTCTTTAGAAACTCCAATCGGTAAGGAAGAAGATTCAAGATTAGGTGATTTTATTGAAGATAAAGAAGCTGATGCTCCTATTAAAACTGTTGCATCTGAATTATTAAGAGAAGACTTAGCAGAAGTTCTTTGTACTTTGTCTCCAAGAGAACGTGATGTTTTAAGATTACGTTTTGGTATGGATGATGGTCGCCAAAGAACTTTAGAAGAAGTTGGTCCATTGTTTGGTGTAACTAGAGAACGTATTAGACAAATTGAAGCTAAAGCTTTAAGAAAATTACGTCATCCAAAT
>CALVEW010000067.1 GCA_944326645.1 Candidatus Gastranaerophilales bacterium | reverse complement strand
AAAAAACACAAAATGGACGCATATAATATTACCCAATTAAAAGATGGCAGAATTCTTATTACAGGAGGAAGAATTGTCACAGGGACTATTATTGGGTATAAAGTATTAAATACAGCTCAAATATATGATAATTCTACTAATAAATTCTACAGAGTAAATCATAAACTTAATATCCCAAGATATGCTCATAATTCAGAAACCTTAAACGATGGTAGAGTATTAATATGGGGTGGTGTAAATAATAACTCAATAAATATCAAAGATATAGAATTGTTTACGTTAAGATAATAATGAATTATAAAAATTAAATTTTATAATCTTCTATATTATCTAAAATAAACTTCCCTATTTTACCATCTCTAAAATCTTTCATTATATAATGAGCACAACGTTCGGTATCAGGTTCAAAACTAGATTGTACTCCTTCTTCAAGTTGTATTTTACCCTTCTTTATCCAATTACGTTTTAGAGCTATTTTTTCAATTGTTAGTTCATCTACTTTATAGAAATCTTTAAAAGCTTGAGCATATTTTTCATTAACTGATACTATATCCAACAATTCTTTAGCGACTATTTCTGTTGAATAAGCATTTTCTGAAACAGAATTAACAAATGCTAACTTTTTAGCTTTCATTTGATCTTCTTGCTTCATAGGAATAATTCCCGGGGTATCCAATAAATCTATATTAGGATTAATTCTAACCCATTGTTGTTGTCTTGTAACTCCTGCCTTCGCACCAACTTTTGTTTTTGTTGAGCGTGTTAATTTATTAATTATACTGGATTTTCCAACATTAGGTAGTCCTACAACAACAACTCTTGCAGGACGCCTTAGCAAACCTTTTGCCATCATAGCTTGAATCCTAGGTTCGCTTAATTTTTGTACTATTTTTTCTATCTGAGGCATACATTTGAAAGATTTTGTATCGACTGCCAAAACAGGACAACCTGTTTGTTCTTCAATGAGTTTAACCCAAGATTTAAGTTCATCTTTTTCAACTAAATCGGATTTATTTAACAAAAGAAGCCTTGGTTTATCTCCCAAAAGCTTCTTTATGTCATTATAACTGCTACTCATTGGAAGACGGGCATCTAATACTTCAATCACAACATCAACGAGATTTAATTTCTCTTTGAGGGCTCTTTCAGCTTTCGCAATATGTCCCGGATACCAATGTATGTGTAACTTATCTTTTTTCAATTTTTTCTCTGATACGTGTAGCTTTACCTGAACGTTCTCTTAAGTAGTATAATTTAGAACGTCTAACATCACCACGTCTTAAAACTGTGATTTTGTCGATTCTTGGTGAGTTTAGTAAGAATACTCTTTCTACACCAATACCTTGGAATACTTTTCTAACTGTAATAGTTTTGTTGATTCCTGCACCGTGTTCTTTAATTACAGTACCTTCGAAAGCCTGAATTCTTTCTTTGTTTCCTTCTACAATTCTAACGAATACTTTTACTGTATCACCAGGATTTATAGCAGGAATATCACTTTTCTTATATTGTTCTTCTAATTCTTTAATAATAGGATTCATTTTTGCTATTCCTTTATATTTATTGTCTAGTACAAAATTAGCGAGTCCACACCGCTCATTTCAATGGTATACAAAAGATAAAAGAATTTCAAGGGGTTCTTTAAGATTTGTATAGAATGATCCTATTATAATTTTATAAGTAATGAGATAATATTATAAATTTTTACTAATTTTCTTTTGGGACATTGAGATAATAAGGTAATAATATTTGATAAAATATCTTCATTTTGTTGATTTGGAGATACAAGTAACTCTGCAGGTGTAATATCAAATGCAGAACATATTTTATCAATTGTTTCAGCACTTGGTTGATATCTGTTTCTTTCAATATTAGATAACCCTTGTATACTTATACCTATTTTTTCAGCAAATTCTTCTTGTGTTAGATTATTTGAAACTCTTATATTTTTTATATTTGTATTTATTAATTTTTGGTATTTCATAAACTATAACTTACTGTATATCTCCATTTAACTTAATCAACTGTTTGGATATTAATATGGCTATTTAATGTAACAAATCATTTACAAATACAAGTTATAAAGCAATTTTAACTAACTATAAGTTTTAATATTAATGTAGGGAATAATTATTAATGGAAGGAAGTTAATATGGCTGTAGGTAGAATTGGCAATTTGGAACAAACTTATAATGCAAGTTACCCAAAATACTTAGAAAATCAAAGAAAATCAGGTGCATTTTTAGCATTGACAGGTGGAACATTAGGAACAAGTACAGTTGCACTTAAGCTAGCTAAAAATTCATTTGCATTAAAAAATCCTAAACTTCTGTTAGGAGCAGCAATTCTTGGCTTTGCAGCATCAATATTTGGAATTAACACAATGGGTTCTGCAACAAAAGAATTAAAAAAATATCAAACAGAACAGAATAATCAAATGATGGATACATTTGTTAAAACGCAACAAAATGAAAAACGAAAACAAGGATTATCAGATATTGAAACAATAAATTTAATTTCAGGATTATCAAATCCAATGACTGCAGGAATAACAACAGTTGAATTTGCAGATAAATTAAGAAAAGTATAATTATTTAAGGTGGTTAAAATGATAGAAGATGTTGGATATAGACCTGTTATTTCACAAAGAAAAACTAATGCAGGTAAAGCTGTAGGAACTTCGGTTGGTGTTGCAGGTGGTGCAATAGCAACAGCTAGTTTTTTGGGGCAGGTAGAAGGTTATGCTTCCCATGTAGAAACTGCAAATAGAATATTGGAATGCAAAGCACCTGAATTTCTTAAAAATATTAATCCAAAAGAATTCATTAATAAATATGCAAAAACAGAATACAGAAAAGAAATAGCTCAAGCTGGACTAATTGGAGTCGCTTTTATTGCTGCAGGTCTTGCAGTTGGTACCATAGTTGATGCTGTAATTAATGCAAAAAAAGCAAAACATGACTAAATAAAATAAGTTCAGTTAATCTTCATTATAAACCATTTTTTTACGAAGCTTCCATTGAAATAGTACAAGTACAAATATTATCGCAAATAATATATAAGCAATAGCACTTGCTTTTCCAACATCAAAGAATTCAAATGCATATTTATATATTGAATATACTAAAACCATTGTGCTGTTATTCGGACCACCTTCGGTCATTATATAAATCAAATCAAAAACTTGAAAAGATGATATTGATGTAATTACAATTACGAAAAATATTGTTGGACTTAATAGTGGAATTGTAACATTTTTGAATGTTTGCCAAGAATTTGCACCATCTATTTTTGCAGCCTCTAACACCTCTTGATTTATTGCAGATAGACCTGACAAAAATATTATCATATTGTATCCTATCAATTTCCAAACAGATACAGCAATTAATGCAGGCATGGCATAACGAGCATCATATAGCCATTTAATATTCATATGAAATAATTGATTTAATAATCCAATATTAGGGTCAAATATCCATTGCCACACAATTGCAATTACAATCATTGGTGTGATAAATGGTAAGAAATAAGCTGTTTTATAAAAATTACTCCCTCTTATTTTGCTATTCAAAATACATGCCAGAACAAGAGGAATTATAACCGAAAACACAGATGTTGAAATTGCAAAAACAAATGTATTTGATAAAACCTGTAAAAATGTTTTATCTGTTAATACATCCTTATAATTATTTACCCCTGCAAAAGTTATTGGTGATAATAAATCCCAATTAACAAAACTCAAAGAGAAAGAAAAAATAACAGGAATAACAATAAAAATCAAAGTTCCTAAAACTGCAGGAAGTATAAAAATCATTGCAGTTAACTTATCACTTTTGTTAATGTTTGATTGAAAGTTATCCATATTTATACTAAATTATACTTAAAATGGATAAAATGGTAAATACAGGAGAATAATATGTTACCTTTAACAGCTTTTGGAAAAAATGATATTCGTGGGATTTATGGAGAAGATATTACTGAAGAATTATATTTCTATACAGGCAGAGCATTTATAAGATATCTTATTAATCAAACAGGCGAAGAATCCCACAATATATGGGTTACTGTTTGCAGAGATGCAAGAACACATTCACCATCTTTATCAGAAGCTTTAATTAAAGGGATTCGTTCAACTAGTGCGAATGTAGTTGATTTAGGACTTGCACCTACTCCTATTGGGTATTACTCAGAAGTTGTTGGACTTCCAAGATTTATTACTGATAATCGTTCAGTTCTAGGTGGATTAATTGTCACAGCAAGCCATAATCCTAGTCAATACAACGGCTTAAAAATGACACATAACCACCAAACTCTTAATGAAGAACAAATAAAAGATGTTAAAGCCCTAACTGAAGCAGAATATAGAATTAAATCTCAATCATCTAATCAAGGACAGTTAAAAGAATATGACTTAATTCCTGACTACATAACTGCAATGAGAGGAGAGTTTTCACATCTTACAAGATTAATAAATAATAATATTAAAGTTGTTGTAGATAGCGGAAATGCAACAGGAGGAATTGTTGCTCCTCAATTATATAGAGAATTGGGATGCAAGGTTGTAGAGTTGTTCTCAACTCCGGACGGTCGTTTCCCTAATCATCATCCAAACCCTAGCGATCCTAAAAATTTAGAAGATTTAAAGAAAGCTGTTATTGATGAAAAAGCTGATTTAGGTATTGCTTTTGATGGAGATAGCGATAGAATCGGTATTGTTGATTCTCAAGGTAATCATTTAACGGGAGATAAACTTTTATTAATATATGCAATTGATGTAATAGAACAATATAAAAAGAAAAATATCTCACCTATAGTTGTCTCAGAAGTAAAATGTTCTCAAGTTTTATTTGATACAATTAACAAACTTGGAGGACAAGCTGTTATGTGCAAAACAGGACACGGTTATATTAAAGGAAAAATGAAAGAAACAGGAGCTGTTTTAGCTGGTGAAATGAGTGGACATACATTCTTTAAAGACAGATACTACGGATTTGATGATGCTGTTTATGCTGGATGTAGAATTATTGAAATTATTGCAAAACAAAAAATACAAAATCCTAATTTTGTTATAGAAGATTTGTTAGCTCCATTTAATACAGTATACTCTTCACCGGAATTAAGACTTCCATGTCCAAATGAATTAAAGAAACCTGTTCTTGCAGAGTTCGAAAAATTTGTTAAAGAAAATAAAAATGCATTTGGCGATGAAATTAAAGATGTAATTACTCTTGATGGGATGCGAATTGTTTTTGACGGGGGCTTTGCTCTTGTTAGACAAAGTAATACTGAACCTGTATTTACTTTAAGATTTGAGGCAAAATCAGAACTTAATGCAGACATTTACAAAGATGTAATGGTAAAAAAATTAAATAGCTTAATACAAGAATTAGGCACAACTAAAGTGTAGAATTAACACTTATTGCAAGGTGTATCTGTACTATGCTAAAACCATAGGCGAGTATTTTGCTGCTTTTGAATTTACGGCATAGCAAACTACAGCTAGTTTTTGAGATAATTTAAGATAATTAATTGCGTTATGCGATGCAACATTCATAACATCCATAACCTCATCAGGTGTAAATTTTGATTCTAAATTATCATGGTTATCAACTTTTTCTTGTGCATATTTTTCTACTAATAATTTATCTATAAAATCGCGTGCCCCAATTGCCATATTCTTTATACCCCTTTATTAAATTGTTATTCCTCTGTCCTAATTTTGAACCCTTATATATAAAAAGTATATACATATTAAATAATTGCTTTTTTCAATTTAAATGTTACAAACTTGTTACATTTACTTATATCAATCTGGGGAATGTTTTCTATTTTTAGAGTATTAATATAGTTGAGGGAGGTTATTATGATTATAGATATTGATGAAAATAATTTTGAAGAACAAACATCTAAAGGACTTAAACTTATTATATTTTCTGCAAAATGGTGTAGCTATTGTACAAAACAAAATGAAGTATTAAAAGAACTTCCTGATATATGGTTTGGGAAAGTTGATGGAGATAAAAGTTCATCTTTAGTTAGTAAATATGGTGTTATGGGCTTCCCTACATTTGTTTTATTTAAAAATGGTGAAGTTGTTACTAAATTTTCGGGATTTAAAAATAAGTTTGAGTTAATGAATATATTAAGCAAATTTGTTTAATTAAGTTTATCATATTCTTTTTTTATTTCTTTTATATCTTGCCACATTAGCCATTTAGGAGAACCTTTTTCTTTTGAATCATTTCTAAGTAAATATGACGGATGGAAAATTGGCATCATTTTAGAACCATAAGGTCCATCAAACCATTTACCCCTAGCTCGTGTAATTCCGCGTTCATTGGGCAACATTGTATTAAGCGCAATATTTCCACATACTAGAATTATTCTAGGTTTAAGAATATCAATTTGTGCTTTTAAATATTCTTCACAGGCAAGTTTTTCTTCAGGAAGAGGGTTTCTGTTTTCAGGAGGACGGCATTTTATAGTATTACAGATATAAACATCTTTTTCTCTAGATAGTCCAACGCATTCTAATATTTTATCTAATAACTGCCCTGCTTTACCAACAAATGGGACACCCTTTTGATCTTCCCAATATCCGGGTGCTTCTCCTATTAGCATTAATTTTGAATTAGGAATACCTCCTGAAAAAACTACTTTATTACGACTTTTAGCCAAAGTACATTTTTGGCAAGATAAACACTTTTCTTTGATATTTTCTAATTCTTCATACATACTCCAGCCTCTAATTTTAGTAATTTTTCTTTAATGCCTATCCCTGCAGCAAAACCTTTTAAAGATTTATCACTACCTAAAATTCTATGACAAGGAACTATAATTAACAAGGGATTTTTATTACAAGCATTTCCTACAGCTCTCGATGAATTTGGATTTCCTAATTGTGTTGCTATAAATTTATAACTTACAACCTCACCATAAGGAACAGAGATAAGTTTTTTCCAAACTTTTTTCTGAAACTCTGTTCCTCTAATTAATATTGGAATATCAAACTTTATTCTTTTACCATTTAAATATTCTTGAATTTCTTTATATGTTTGATTTATTAAGTTGGTTTCTACTTTTTGAGCATCTTTTATTGTTTTGTTTATAGATAGCTCTATAATTTTATTTTTTTCTTCTATTATGCTCATTAAGCCAAGTTCTGTATCATATTCATAATAATATTGCATATAAAAATGATACTACAAATGTACAGATTAAATCATACTAATTAATACTGTAACAATAGTCATTACAACTACCCCTACAACTGCAGGTAAAAAACCGTTGATTTTGAAACCTGGAACGATATAACTTGCAAGTAGTAGTAATAAAGCGTTAACAACAAGAGCTAATACTGTTATAATTATTGGATTTGTAGGTAAATTAATCATTAATAATAACGGCTTAATAAATGTATTTAACAAACCTATAACTGCTGCTGCAAGAAATGCTGAACCTAAATTCTTTACTTCAATTCCTGGTACTAACCAAGCAGTAAACATTAGAATTAAAGATAAAACTAACCATTTGACAAAAAAGTATAAGTACATCATATAGACCTCCTTTTTAATATTTTAAAATTTTTGTAAATAATTAACAGCTACAATATGATAATATCCATGGGTTTATACTATACTTTTATTTAATATACTGACAATCTTAAGGAGTAAGTATGAATATTCATGGAAACAACAACACTAAATTTAGAGCAACAACAATTATTAAATCTAATAATAATCTATTATCAAAAGAAGAAATAAAAACTTTAACTAAAATGGGAGAAAAAATAGGAACACGAAGTGATAAAATTAATTTTAATGTGAATACTCTAAATAATGATAGAGTTACAATTTCTCATAATGCAAAGTTTAATTCTGCAGAAAATTCTTTTGAAACCTATCATATGGTGAATTTAAAAAAGGATGAAGCAAATCCTTTTGAATATATTTCAAAAAAATTAAAATCAATTAAAGATTTGTATAAAAATTCAATGTCATAAAATTTGAAGCTGATGAATTAATCTTCATCTTCATCAGCTTCAACATCTAAAACTTCTTGCTCGTCATCTTCTGTTTTATATATTTCTAGTTTTGTAAAAGCAAAATCTAAATCTATATTTAAACATTCACCTTGCTCCCAACCAAGTTGTTTTAAATACTCCTTTGGAATTTTTATATATAAATTATCATCCCAATAAACTAATTTTGTTTTCATTTAATTATCTCCTATAACAATTTATATTTTATGCTTGATTTATAAAAAAACAATAAACAAATAGGCTAGATAAATTTATTATTTTTTTTATACAATTGAATTAAAAGGAATAATAAACAATGAAACGAAAACTAATTGGAACTATTAACGGAATAATTGCATCAACAAGTTATGGAACGAATCCATTATTTGCACTTCCTTTGTATGCAGTTGGAATAGGAGCAAACTCTGTACTATTTTACAGATATGCATTTGCTGTTGTAATTTATGGATTGTGGCTTCATTTCGTTAAAAAAGTATCTCTTAATATTTCATTAAAAGAATTATTCCCTTTAATGATTCTTGGGATATTTTTTTCACTATCATCATTAACATTATTTGATGCTTTTAAATATATTGATGCAGGAATTGCATGTACTATTTTGTTTATTTATCCTGTTTTAGTTGCAATAATTATGTCATTATTTTTTAAAGAAAAAATCACTAAAACTACAATAATCTCAATATTATTAACATCTA
>CALVEW010000066.1 GCA_944326645.1 Candidatus Gastranaerophilales bacterium | reverse complement strand
TAACTTGTCAGAAATATTGGAAATAATATCATACAAATTTAGAGAAGAAACTCCTTCAACACCTCTTGCTGAACATCTTATTTGTTTTGTTTCTTCTGAATATGTCATCAAAAAAGTTGGTTTATGATATTTTTCTACAAGTTTTGAAGCTACAATCCCAATAATTCCAATATGCCAATTAGGTTTAAACAAGACTAGAGTATTATCTGTTTCATTTTTTGCCATCTCATCAGCTTCAAGAAATGTACTATGACATAATTCTTGTCTTACCTTATTAAAATTCTCTAATGCTATAACAGACATCTCTATTTCTTGTCTATTATCACTTATTAATACTTTAATAGCATCATCAACAGCATCAAGACGTCCAGATGCATTAATTCTCGGTGCGATACCAAATGCAACTTGCTCTGAAGTTATTCCATCTTCTATATTTGAATAACCCGCATTATCTAAAAGCCTTTTTAATCCATAATGTTTACCTTTAGATATTAAATCTAATCCTTTTACAACATAATACCTATTTTCTCCGATTAATGGAACAATATCTGCAATCGTACCTACAGCAACATATGGTAAAATCTCATAAATATAAGTTAATTTTTCGTACTTTTCTAATAATGCTTGTGCAACTTTAAATGCAACTCCAACTCCTGCTAATGATGTTAAATAATGAATCTCTGATGCTGTTAACTTTTCATCTAAGGCATTTGGTGCTTTAGGATTTATTATTGCAAGTGCTTCCGGTAATTCTTCAGGGGCTTCATGGTGGTCTGTAATTATTACATCAATATTGAAACTATTTATAAATTTAACTTCTTCTAAATTACTTATACCGCAATCAACTGTTATTATTAATTTAGGTTTTTGGGTAACCATTAGTTTAACTAATGCATTGGAATTTAAGCCATGCCCGTCACCTTCACGTTTTGGTATGTAATAAGAAACATTTGCACCAATATGGGTTAGTGTTTTAACCATTAATGATGTTGAAGTTAAACCATCAGCATCAAAATCTCCATAGATTAAAATATTTTCATTGTTATCGATAGCCTTGACTATACGAGAAATTGCTTTTTGCATATCACAAAAAGCATTAGGATGGGTTAATTTTATACTTAATGGATTTAAAAATGTTTCTATTTCACTTGGTGTTTTTATTCCACGACTATAAAGAAGCCGCTCAATAAGCGGCTTCGCCTCATCACTCTTATTAATTTTCCATTCTTTTACTTGCATTTTTCTTGTAATATTTTGATTGCTTCTTTTAATTGAACATCATCTTTGTTTTTAATGTTTTCTTCTGTTAATTTTACTACAACATCCGGTGTTATACCTTTTTTGTGTATATCTTCGCCGTTTGGTGTTAAATATTTTTGAATAGTAATATTTACACCTGCTTCATCAGGAAGTCTATTTATTTCTTGAACTAAACCTTTCCCAAATGATTGTTCGCCAACGATTGTAGCTCTTTTATTATCTTGCATAGCACCACTAAAAATTTCACTTGCTGATGCTGAGCCCTTATTAATAATAACTACTAAAGGTTTATTTGTTATTTTGCCACCACTTGTTTTCATTGTATCTTTATAGCCATATCTATCAACTGTACTTACAATTGTAGACCCGGGATTTAGAAACATTCTAGACATTATAACGGCATTACTCAATAAACCTCCAGGATTAGAACGTAAATCAAGAATATAACCTTTCTTATGTCTTGATTTTAGAAGAATATCTCTAATTTCTGCTGATGCATTTTTACTAATAAAAGAAGTTAATCTGATATATTGTAAATCATCCGGAATTGTAACTTCGATAGGAGGTTTAGTTGATACAGCTTTCACTTCAATTTCAGCTCTTGTTACTGTAAATGTCATTGGTGCTAAATCTTTTCTTTTTACTAGAAGTTTAACTTGTGTTCCTACTTCACCTCTTATTAGTTCTGCAGCTTTTTCGATATTGATACCTTTTGTTGAAGTTCCATTGATTTCTAAAATTTTATCATCTGCTAAAAGTCCTGCTTTTTCAGCCGGTGATCCTACAACTGGTTCTATTACAACTAAATTACCATCTTTTAGCCCTATCTGAACTCCGATACCTTTTAATGAACCTTTTATTGAAGATGTTTCTTCTGCAAATTCTTTTGGATCAAGAAATCTTGTGTATGGATCATTTAAGCTTGTTAGCATTGTATCAATTGCAACATATGCATCTTCAGGTGTATTTAATTTGTTTTGGTATTTATTTCTCCATTTTGTCCATACTTGATTGTTGTCTGATACATCTACATATTTTGTATTAATTAATCTCCAAACATTGTCATATAGTTCAGCAGGTGTTGCAGCTTTTACTATTGTTGGTGTTGCTAGCATTAAAATCATTGTTGTTAATGCTGCTTTTTTTATATTATAAAATCTACTTTTCAAAGTTCCCTCCTAAATATTAATAACATTATACATAATATTATTTATATTTCCAATGATTAAAATATTTTCTTAAATCCTAAAATTTTTCGGTTCTAAATATTGTTTTGTAGCGCATAGAACCATAATAAACTTCTATTAGTAAAAATTTATTATCTAAATCTGTTAATTCAAGATTAGTCTTTATTGGTGGTTTTCTTTTAGAACGTTTAAAATATTTTCCAACACCATTTAAAAATTTAACCATCCAACGTTGAGATTTTTTCATATCAACTTCTTTTAAATTATTATGGTAATACATTGGGTCAGTATAGTTTTTTTCAAATACAGGGATTATATATTTAACCTTTCCTGCTTCTTTAAATAGAATAAACCAATCACCCTTATATTGTCTTGGTGTTAATAAATAATAGCCAGGTTCTATTGTTATAGTTTTAAAATAGATTGGAGAATTTAGTCTCATCAAAGGATAAGGAGACCAAGCTGCATCTTTTAAATCATAATATTGGTCAGGGTCTACATTATGATGAAAAGAAAAAGTTGGGACCTCTAAATCCCTGTATATTTGTTGATATTCGGCTTGTGTATAAACTTTTTCTGCAGGTATATCACTACCGTTTGGTTGAGGTTGTGGCTGAGTTGGATCTGTAAGTTCATCTAACTCCTCATCAAAATCGGAATTTTGACTTTGTTCTTGTACTTGTTCTGTTTGATTTACAGTATTAGGTGCAGCATATATATTATTAGGAAATAATAAACATATTAAACACGTAGCAATTAATAATTTTCTCATAATTATATTTTAATTAAATTTCTATAAATTACAACTTTGATATTTTATTTAAAACAATGTTCCTTTGAATCGTAACATAATACTTTGTATTTATTTTTATCTACAACTATTTTAATAGAATGATTTACATCAGTTCTGTATAATTGAGTATCTTTTAAATACTTTAAAGTTAATGGATTTGGATGCCCATAAATATTTGCACCAACTGAAACTAATGATACTTGTGGGTTTAAATATTCTATCATTTCAGGATTAACTACATTCTGTGCGCCATGGTGCCCGACCTTTAATACTGTTATATTCTTCGGAATATCATTTTTTAATTTGTTAAATGCCACAACCCCTGCATCACCTGTAAATAACATTGAAAAATTGTTATATTTTATAAGAGAAATAATTGAGTTCTCATTATCAATACTTTTAACATTTTGAGGTATATTATTAGCTTTATTAAGTTCAATTGAAAAATCTTTTTCATCTATTGCTTTATACTTAGTATTAATTTCTTTTATGTGTGAATAGTGCTTATTCTGATAAATTCTTTTAGCTATTTTTGATTCATCAGAAAGAGAATTTACATAAACATTTTTTATCTTTAATTCATTTATTAAATCAATCGAGCCTCCTGCATGATCACTATCAAAGTGAGTAATTATTAATGAATCAATATTCTTTATCCCTTTATCTCTTAAATATTTTAGAATAATCATCTTAGCTTTAGATGGGCTTCCATTATATCCAGATTTTCCTGTATCTATAATTACATATTTATTTTGTGGAGTTTTTAGTAAAAACGCATCTCCGTTTTGAACATCAAAAGCTATTATTTCCAAATTTTGATTTGGAATATTTATCGTTGATAATCCTAAAACTAACAATAGTGTATAAAATATTTTTATGGCTTTTGAATCTACAAATTTAACTTTTAACAGATAAACAAATAACATTAAAATTGCATAATAAATCAACACCTGAAACATTGATGGATGCGTTGTTATTATAAGAGAATGAGGCAAGTTTGCAAAGAAATTAGATATCCAAACTAAAATATTTAACATTGGATTTAATACAAAATCAAATACCATACAGATAAAATCTGCAATAGGTTTGAATAATGCAAAAACAGAACTTACAAACCCTCCAAAGCTTATTACTGATAAAAATGGAACCGACAAAATATTTGCAAAGATTGAATATGAACTTATTGTATTAAAATAAAACATCTGAATAGGAATTACCCACACTTGAGCAATCAAAGGAATCATTACAGCACCTGAAATACATGCCGGAATTTTGGACATATAATTCATCACAACAGTAGTTGATAGCAATAGGCCAAATGTAACAATAAAAGATAGCTGGAACCCAACATCATTAATAAATGCAGGATTATATAATAACATTAATAATGCAACAAATGACAATAAAGAAATACTATGAGCATCCCTATCAATTAATTTCCCGAGTAATATAAATATCAGCATTACAGCAGCTCTAATAACAGAAGGACCAAGTCCTGTCATAAGAGAGTATAAAATTACAACACAAATTCCTAAAAGAATAGATATCTTATAAGGAACATTTAATCTTCTTAAAAAGAAATATAAAAATCCATATATAAATGCAACATTCATCCCTGAAGCTGCAAGAATATGCAACAACCCTGAATTAATAAAAGTTGTTTTTATATAATCAGGAGGAGCAATTGCATCATCTCCAAATACAACCCCGCCTAATATTTCTAAATTAGGACTCTTTAAATATTTAGAATGTGATTCTAATATTCCGATTCTTGAATTATTTAATTTTTGAATAAACTTCCATTTCAAAGATAATTGGGCAGGGATAATATAATAATCATTAGAATTAGCATAAAATACCGTATGCGCTTTGAAATTACGTAAATAATCACCATAACTAAACTGTGAAGGATTAGTTGATTGAAAAGGCTGAACAAGTTTACCCTTTATGTTATAAGTATTACCAATTAATGGAGCATTTTTAATTTCACCATCATACTTTAAACTTACAAGTGTTTTATTATGAGGTATTTCCACTCTTTTACCATCAAAATTTATAGAATTAACATCTACAAAAAATTTTAATGTGTTCCCTTTCGCGAAATTAGGAATCGATACAACCTGACCTGTTATTTCTGTTTTTAATGGAGCATAAGAATATAATTCGTCTGAGTTTTTTATTCTTAATTGAGCATTAAAAAAGCCAAAATAAAACATAAATAGCCATAAAAGTAAAACTTTATATGAGAAATAATCTTTTAAAAATAAAAATAATAGAATAAAAGATATTCCAACACCTAAAATAATAGGGTCATTATTAAAATATGCAAATAACCCCAATATATACATAATTGAGGTTATAAACATTAAAAAATTTTTATTTTGTGAAATATCTCTTAAGCTATCCTTAAAGTTATTTTCCAAGAGCTTTTGCCTTTTCTGCAGTCTTATCAATTAAATTATAGAATAAATCTTTTGTATCAGCTTCATCCATATAATCAACACCAACTCTAGTACACCCGCCTTTTGTTGCAACAGATGCAATTAAATCTTCAGCTGACTTATCACTATTTAAAAGCATTTTTGCTGAACCAATAGCAGTTTGAATACTTAAAGTAAGTGCTTTTTCGTATTCCATACCTAAAGCTTCTCCTGCTCTAGCAATTTCATTAATAACTTTATAATAAAAAGCAGGACCTGAACCTGATATTGCTGTAACAATATCAATTTGAGATTCGTCTATAACAATACATTTTCCAATGTTTGATAGCAAGGCTTCTACAAATTTTATATCGGCATCAGTTGCAAATTTCCCCCTTGCAATGCCACTCATTCCTTCTCTAATTAAAGCAGGAGTATTAGGCATAACTCTAACAACTCTTGAATTTTCAGGTAAAATATTTTGAATAAAATTAGTTGTTACACCCGCTGCAATTGAAACAATTAATTTATCAGCTGTAACATATTCTTTTATTTCATTTAAAACACCTTCAACATAATTTGGGGTTGTTGCAACGAATATTACATCAGATAACTCAACAAGTTTTTTATTATCTGTAATAACTTCAATACCTAACTTTGCACTTTTTTCTTTAGCAGCATCTAAAGAAACTTCTGATGCAATTATATAGCTGGAATTTACAAACTTAGAGCTTATAACCCCACCTATAATTGCACTTGCCATTTTTCCGCATCCGATAAATCCAATTTTTTTGTTCATAATAATTAACCTTTTGTTGACTATTCCTATTGTTTCTTATAATATGTATAAGCATAATAATATAAAGTAGCAAAAAAGGGAACAAAAAAATGAGACGTACACTAGAAGGAACTAAAATAAAAAGACAAAAAGTTAGTGGATTCAGAGCTAGAATGTCTACTCCTGGCGGACAAGAAGTTTTAAACAGACGTAGAGCAAAAGGAAGACACAAATTAGCTATTACTGCTAAAAAACGTGCTTAGTCTTTTTAATGAAAAGAAATTTAAAAAATCCAACAATTATAATTAATTGTTGGATTTTTTTAGGGTAATGTAAAAGGTTCCATATTTAATAATACAAATTATACTAATCCTAATTTTACCGCTTTAACTGAAGCATCTACACGCCCATTTGCTTTCAATTTAGTAAATATTGAACAGATATGAGCTTTTACCGTATGAATACTAATCATAGTTTTATCTGCAATCTCTCTATTATTTAAACCTTCTGTCATTAATCTTAATATTTCTACTTCTCGTTCCGTTAATTCCATTTGTTACCCCTTAATATTACTTAACTTTAATTTATAACTTAAATAGTCAAATGTATATTACCCAGTTAGCTATTTTTCTGCAGGCATGAAAATTAATAAGAAATCATACAATTGAATGGTTGATTATAAAAAAAAAATCATTAATATAAATATGTAGGTAAAAATATATAGGAGCCCCAAAATGTCAAGTTATTTGAATGGCCGTTCCCTTTTAACAGGGATTCAGACAGGCATGCAAAGTAGTTTTGCAATATTGTCAGGATTATATAAAGATGGAATTACTCAACAAAATCTAGTAGAATCAATGGGCAATTCCGATTTTTTAAGAAGTACCGGAGTTATGGGTACAACATTTGCATCATATTTAACTCAAAATTTTGGAACAATTGATAAAAACTCCGATGGTATAATTGGTGCTGATGAAATGCAGCAACAGTTGTCTCTTATGAGTTCACAAGGCCTAACGCGTCAACAATTAACACAATTAGGCTCAATGAGTGGTATTTCTGCAGATATGCAAAGTGAAATATTAAATCATTTTACAGAAATTGATACGAACCATGATGGAAAAGTATCTGCAGGAGAAATCCAAGCATACAACTTAACATCAAAAATGGAACAAAGAAAAGTTGAAGATGAAAATAAAATGATTAAAAATACATCTATTTTCTATGGTGATGAAGATAAAGAATTTTCAAGTAGTTTATTATCTTACAAGTGGATAAGCGAAGATAAATAATAAGGAAGGATTAGTGTAATTAATTGGGAAAAATGATGCTCCGGAGCGAATTTCACCTCCGGAGTTTTAATTATTTATAGAAATAATAAGAAAACTTTGCAAAAAAAAGATTAATATGTTATTATATTTGCGTTACAGATAGTATAATTAAGTATAAAGGAGACCAAGCCATAGTAAACGAAGATAACAAATACGGAAACCGTGGAGGAAAAGATAAAGACCGAGTTTTAATAAATGAAAAAATCCGTTCAAAAGAAGTAAGATTAATAGATGAAAATGGAGAAAATCACGGAGTAGTCCTAACATCAAAAGCTTTAGCTATGGCTGAAGAAGCAAATTTAGATTTAGTTGTTGTAAGTGCAAACCAAGCACCACCGGTTGCAAAAATACTTGATTATGGAAAATATAAATACGAACTAGAAAAAAGAGCAAAAGAAGCTAAGAAAAAACAACATACAGTTGATATAAAGGAAGTAAAAGTTCGCTATAAGATAGATACACATGACTATCAAGTAAGAATTAAAAACATCAATAAATTTATTGCACAAGGCAATAAGGTTAAAATTGTCGTAATGCTAAGAGGTCGTGAAATGCAACACTCAAGATTAGCAATAGATTTAGCTAACAAGTTTATGGAAGACTTAAAAGGCGATACAATCGCAGTAGAAAAGCCACCAAAACTTGAAGGAAGAAACGTAACATTATTCCTTGCACCTGTATAGAAAGAAAATATTGACTATTTTTTTTCAGCAAGTAGAATAAAAGAAGTTAAATTACTAGCTAGTCGTAGTTAATAATTTAAGCCGCAATAGCTCCCTTAGGAGCGAGAGCGACGGGGTTAAAAATCGTAGAGCAAGGCTCTGGCAACAATCCCAATGACAAGTTAATAATTCAAGCCGCAATAGCTCCCTTAAGGAGCGAGAGCGACGGGGTTAAAAATCGTAGAGCAAGGCTCTGGCAACAACCCAAATGACAAGTTAATAATTTAAGCCGCAATAGCTCCCTTAGGAGCGAGAGCGACGGGGTTAAAAATCGTAGAGCAAGGCTCTGGC